>NZ_JBIMEV010000010.1:0-129797 GCF_051262595.1 Salipaludibacillus sp. CF4.18 | reverse complement strand
GTATATCGGAATATTGTCTTAATGTACTTTTAGCGTCAGCAATTAGCTCTTTTAAATCAACACTTTCATTAATATTTTGATGCTTAATTTCTTGTAGTATTGTATTTATACTTAAAATATTCCCCAAATTAATTCCCTCACTTTGTCATATCTCTATTATCCTTTATTGTTAATAATTTCTTTAGATTATATGAAGAGACAAGCTTACCTAGAGACTTTAACCTTTCCTCACCACCGTCAATAAAACCATCAAGAACTTTCCTACCAAATGTAACTCTGGCATCACTAACAACCTCGTACAATAAATGGAAATGGTTTGCTAATTTTCTCTTTTCACCCAACGGCATAACCTTAAATTCTTTTGCGATTTTGTCTAGAAGGTTTACATAAACATCCATCAATTGAGATAAAGCATACACATTTACAATTGCAGCTCCACAAGAATGGCAATCAGGCATTTGACCATATTCATCTTCATATTTACATTCTGTATATACACATTGGTAATACCTTTCTTTTGAAGGGAGATTTCCTGCAATTGAATTTAAATAAAGATTCCAAACCTTATCACTATCTTTTTTTCTTAAATAATCCGATACCGCCTCTCGTTCTTTAGCAAGTTTATTAATCAATCCACTTGTAGCTTCAATCTTTATTGGATCTCCAAAATTTTCATGAGTGTTTATAATATTCTCCGTTTCATTAATTCTATCAATCTCTGCTCCAAATAAAACCTTATTAAATATTTGTGTCACATGTCCAAAGCTATTTCGTTCAAACAACTCCAATACTAAATGATCCACTTGATCCTGGTCTAATTTTATATAATGATCAATTGTTGTTTGTTGATTCTTGTGAGCTCTTGATACTTGTGATTCTTTAAGACCTTTGCCAAGATGTCTTAAAACAGACCATATCAGTGTATTTAATGTTCTATTCATTTTACGATTTTCAAATACTAAATCATTTGTAAATTCAGAAAAAAATGCATCATAAGGGTATCTATTTTTATTTAATCTTATTGATAAGGGGTCTTTCCCTAACGTTAATCTAATTAAGATTTCACTATTGTTATTTGTTAATTGAGTCCTCATTTCACAAATAGCTATAGCAGTTGCGAAAGCTATTTTCATCGGTTCTCCAATATTAAATGCACTTTCAGAATTTACATTAGTCTTATGAATGTGCTGTACATACCTTCCTATTTGAAAAATAATATCATTTGCATCTTCTATAGACGGTTCATTTTTTTCTAACCAGTTCAAGCTCGTAATCCTAGTATTTGAAAGATCTATTCTTGGTATTTGTGTGATAACCGTGTTATGACGCCAGTTATTTGTCAGTTGAACTAGAACATATAACCAAGTACTATCATATTTTTTATATCTAACTCTTGACAACCCTTTATCAGAATCCTCGATATATCTTTTGGCATCAGACAATGCTTTTGCTTTATGGATATCTACTTGCAAACAATAATTGTAAAATTGATGATATTCTTGTACTGTATAAATTGATGTACTATCTCGGTGGTAAATTGTTTTATAATCAGAGGGATTGTTAAGGTTGTCTAAAACGATTTGAATGGGCTGGTTTTGTAAATCAAATGTATCAACAACCTTTCTAACAAAGCTATAAAATTGCCCTTGTTGTATCCTTGAAATTGAATTGTAGGGATTTAGGAATTTTTTATTTATTTCAGCAGTTTTATAATAATAAATTTCTTTAGTGAAAATACTAAGAATACTTTCTGTAGTGTTTATAAATGAATGAATTAAATGTGAAATAGTCGTCGTATTTGATTTTATTAAGGTTTTTTCTACATTTTCATACCACAATTTTTTCGTGTTTTTTAAATCATTAGGAAACTCTAAATTCAAAACCTCTTCAACCTTATAAACAAACTCCTCAAATGGATTTTCCATCGATATTTCATTAAGTGATATTTTGTTAAAATAAGATTCCCAATAAGAATCAACTTTATCTTTCTTAAATACATGGCCACCATTACTTTTCAACCAATTCTTCAAGTATATTGAAAGCTCTTTATACTCAATTTCCAATGAATTATTTTTGTTTTTAAGCACTGCTAAATATTTGCTATTATATTTTTGTTTGATTTGCTCAACTGTGTAATAATCATTATTAATGTATTCTAGTTCTGCTTTTAATTTATTTAAAAAATTGTCTACATCTATTGAATCAAAATAAGGTTGATGACCTTGATAATAAGCAATAGGTAATTCTTGTCCTTCAATTTTCTTGTAAATTTTCTCACTTAAATTTAATATTTTTTTTGTTTCCACTCCTGAATAATATTTCCTATCCCCGTTTTTATGTATGGGCTTTTTCCTATTTTCAATAGCTTTATTTTCTATTTCAACCTCTTCAATTAACTTTTTAAAGTCAAATTCATTATAAAATATTGCATTATTATTTTTACCTAGGTGAATGGTTAACATGTCCGCGAATTTTTTAAAGACCTTTCGAACTACACCGTGACTGGCTAATTCTAATAAGTACTTTTGAACTTCTTTTTTGCTAATATGTCCTTCAAAAAATTTCAATATCTCACTTTTTAAATAAACAGTATAAATGTACCTATTTGATTTCACATTTTGAAATTTTCCTGTGATCTCGATTTCAGTGACATGTCCTTTAAGTTCTTTTCTTAAGTTGCTTTTTAACTCAATAATAAAGTTTGGTGGTAACTTTTGAAAATAATTATCAGAAATGTCATATATTGATATATATATATCTGTGTCATAAGGAGTACTTTCGACTAATTCTTCTATATCAATCCTTGGATAAAATAAGTTCTCTTTCTTTTTACCTAAAAATATCCCTTTAATTGAATGATCGTTAATAAGGTTATCAAAACTATCTAAAGAAACCTTTAATAAATGAATTGAATCTTTTATAGAAATATAATCTGAAAGGAACATCTCGACATCATCAAGACAATAATAATCTCTTCCATTTTCATTTACCACTTTCAAATTTGGTATATTCAACACATACTCTGCAAACTTTTGAATAAGGTTATTGTCACTCAATCTATTTGCATCTCTACCAACTAATGATGCTAATTTATAGATATCAATATATTCTTTGTTATTAATAAATTTCAATGGTTTTTCTATATATTCTGAAAAAAGAGTATATATTTTCTCCCTTGGATAATATATTTGTGATGGTGAGTTTACTAATATATAAGGTTTAATGTTATTTTTTTTAATGTAATTCATAATGAATTGTTTCGAACGATTTACAAGACTTATAATTTCTTCTTTGCTAATATGATTATTTATAAAATTTTGAATATCTTGAAGGCAATAAAATGTTTGAGTTGAAGTATTTTTTATTTTGACATTAGGAATTCTTTTAACTAAGTCCAAATCTCTAATCTTATCACTACTTTCACTTCTCCCTAAAAGCTTTATTACTTCTGTCAGATTTACATATCCGTTTAGATTATTACCTTCTTTCATTTCATGATTCCCCCTTATTATCAAAATTAGAACTTACTGAAGATGACGGTATATTTAAATCAGATACAAATTTAAAGTTTTGTGGTTCAAGCATCCCTAGTGCTCTAGTAATATTATATGAAGCTGAAATCTGATCTTTATACGATTCCATAGATAAAACAGACATATCACCTCTTAAAATAGCTGTTTGTCTAGCTGTAAAGCCGGCATCCAAACACATATTAGTAAATGCACCTCTACCAATATGTGTAGATATTCTAGTGCCAGAAAAATCCTGATAGTCCTGAAACCTACCTTTTGTAGCAAACAATTTACCAAAGTAAAAATTTTTTAATTCTTTAAACTTCTTATAATATACAGTATAAGATAATGGCTCGCCCTTAGCATTAGAGAACAATGCAGTTTTATTATTAGAATCTTTTTTAGAACGTAATATTTTATTTATGTGACGCTCGTAGAATAAACTTACAATTGGATCTAATAAAACTGATTGGTCTCTAGGTCTCTTAACTTGTTCTTCTGCTCTTGATTTTTTATGAGGAAAAAGTTCATTTTGCCTATCTCTTATTAATAAGACCATTCCTGATTCTCCGTATTTAGATCCCTCTAGAGTTATAATTGAGTTTTGATCTAAGTTTAATACTTCACCCGCTCGCAAACCACCATAAAATTGTAATGCAACTGCAAATGCAATATCTGGTGCAGCCTCTAATGCAACTAACAAAAATTCTCTGATATAATTTAGTCTAATTATTTTTCTGTCTTCATTATTTTGGTGCTGTTGCGGTACAAAGTCTTTTCTCTTAACTTTTTCTCTTAATAATGTTTCATCCGTTTTTTTGTAAGTGAAATCTAATTTACTTGATGTTTTTTCTTCATTTTTGTAATAATACTTTGATAATACAAATAGTGGTTTTTCCTTTAAAATATCTTGTTTTAATAAATATCGATAAAAAGTGGATATATAGTTTTCCTTCATATTCAATGTGTTTTGCTTATTGCCTTTTTCCTTTACACAGTATTCTAAGTATTCATTAGCATGATATGTTTTTAAATGTGCTATCCCTATTGACTCCTCCATATTTAGTACATAATTAAGAAAAGGAACTATTGTTTTTGCTGCAGTCAATTCTGTATTAATAGAACCTGATTTTCTATGATATTGAGTATATAGAAATGAGGATATCGGATGCGGATAAATTATATTACCTTCAATATCCTTCACCCCTATTATTACTCTATCGGTTTCAAAATAACTGCCTACCTGTTTCAAAAAATATCTACCGGTACTAACAACAAATTTATATCTTCTCTCTTTCATCCTAATCCCCCTTGAATATATCCTTGCCTATTAATTAATTTCTCTTTTATTATCTATGAAATTATAGGGTATTCAACACTTATGTACTAAAAGCACCTCTACTAAGAGAGAATTACTAAAACATTAATTATTCTGTAGTTTAAGATATGGGTTGCATACATTTAAATTACGAACTACAAACATAGATACATCCAACGTTAATTACATATATTGTATCGGTTAAATTCCTTATTTCTCAAGGGGAAATGAAAAAGAGAAAGATACAGGTATTGCGGTTAACCGCAATACCTGTATCTTTCTCTTTAATGATCTTTCTACTCTCCTGAATATATATACAATTACCAGACAAATCTAAGTATTAATAATTGTACTCAAAGTCCATAATAGTTAATAATATAAAAGAGCTATAACAACTAATATATATGAATTTACACTCTATAATCTTATCTTTGTATTATTTATAACTTAGACCACAAGATAAATCATCATAGGCATTGTCAATATAATTCCTCCTTTTGATACCTTTCGTACCTAGAGTCAAGATTCAGCTGGGTACATCAGGAATTCACACATGATCATTAAACGTCTTCAATGCACGAACAACCTTTGCAATCGGCAACCCGACAATCGCAAAATAATCACCATTTATTTTTTCTACCAACATGGCACCTAACCCTTGAATTCCATAGGCTCCAGCTTTATCAACGGGTTCACCACTTTTTATGTACATACTAATATCTTCCTCGCTTAATGAGAAAAACTTCACCTCCGTTTTTTCCACAAACGTCACTTCTTTTTCGGCAGAAAGGAGAGTGACTCCTGTCAATACCGTATGCCAGCCTCCCGATAACATCCGAAGCATTCTCCTTGCGTCATCATCATCAGTTGGCTTTCCTAGTATGTGTGAGTCAAGCGAGACAACGGTGTCCGATCCAAGTACTAGATGATCAGGATATCGCTCGTATACATTTAACGCCTTTTGATAGGCTAAAGAAGCTACCAAATCTTCAGGTAGGTTTTTCTTCGTCAATTTTTCTTCTACATCACTTGGGATTACGGTAAATGAAAGGCCGGCTTGTTCTAAAAGCTGCTTTCTTCTTGGCGATTGCGAGGCTAATATCAAAGGTTTCATGCGCGTCTGCTCCTTTACTCTATTAAAAACCGAAGAGTAGTCATTTATAAAGATAAGAGGAAGAGACTATTAAATTTTACCAAACTCTTCCTCTTGATTCAATCTTATATCCAGAAAACTAACTGATTATTTTTTCATGACTCTAATTGATTAACAATCGCATTGTAATCGATCATTCCTTCTAGAACGCTTTTTTGAATTTCCCATGCATGAGGAGCAGCAGTTTCATTTGAAGAATAGACATCCATAACAGCTTGGCTGTTTACAATCCAATCTTTCAATAAAGTATTCATCGTTTCATCCTGACTAGGCAACTCTTTAAAAGATGTAATCCACTTTGCACCCAATTGCTGAAACTGGGAAATCTCATTCTCGGTTGGCTGCGCTCCCGCTATTTCATTCATAGAAATTTGCGTTGCGCCTTTCATCCATTGCACCCCATCTGCTAAAAATTGGTGTACTGGCTTTTCAACTTCGATTTGATCAGCATATATCGCATAAGATTTCATGTACGTATCCATTTCTTGTTTTTGGTAATAATTTCCTAGAGCTTCTGATGTGTCTTTACCTGCAGCGACACCCATAAATAAATACTGCGTGTCTCCCTCTTTCATGAGTACGGAAGGTTGTCCTTTTTCAGAGAGTAGATTCTGCATTTCTTTGCCTTTTTCTTCCGTTGTAAATGCTCCCCCCTGCGCAACAAACACATCAAATGCAGGAACGGAAAATTTCTCGTTTTCCCCTTCCGAACTTACACCTTGCACTTGACTCTGAGGAGTGCTCTGCTCTACCCCCAGGTCAGTTGTGTTCTCACTGTTATTAGTAAACAAAGAAAGCAACATCATACCAAAAGCCCCACCTACTAAAATGGCAGATGCTATCGATAAAAAGACAATATTTTTAAAAAAATTGAGCTTGAACTGGCTACCTTTACTCTTTTTTCTTTTAACAGGTGGAAGTTTTGGACTTTGTTCACTTATACCATCATCCCAAAAGGGCTCCATGGGTTTTTTTCGTTTGCTTTCCATACCAATTACTTTGTTTGGATCATCATCACTGGAGATGCCGGTAACAGGCTGAGTTTTCTCATTCTTATCCAAAGGTAAATCATTTCTGCCATTCTCTATCTTATAATATATATGACGTTCTTTATTTAGGCTGACGAGACTTTTTTTCATTCTACCTGTCCCCTTTTTCAATACGTTTATATTATTTTACGTTCCAAAACGATAGATTAGAACAAAAAAGATAGAAAAGAAAAGGTCATCTCACCTGTCATTTAAAAGATAGTTTTTAATTTTTCGCTATGGTAATTGAAAGAAAGGTGTTTCTTTATTAAAAGGAGTGCTAAATGGCCCCTGTCGTTCAAATTCTCCAAACTCAGGTAGTAATTCTTCCATATAGTATGTGCTGACAAGAACATTAAAGACGATTGTTTCATCCTCCTCTTCAACTTCTTCTTCTCCTTCTAACTCATACTCATCCTCTAATAGTGTTGCTTCAGACGGGGCCTGAAAATAAAGGGAATAGACCTCTGTGAAACGTTCCAGCTTTTCAATTTCAGCAATATAGTCGTATATATTTTCGTATGTCTCAGCGTGCCCAGTTAAGCTAGCTGTTATTCCATTTATATCTTGTTGAGTTGAATCGGTTTCAACTACAACTGGATCCTCGACATCTTCTATATCAGTATCAAGCTCCTCTGCAGGTTCATTTTGATCGGTAATTCTTTCTTCTGCTTCCTCTGATTCTTCTTCGATATTATCAAATGATGGCCTGAGCAATATATCTTTCGAAAAAACAAACTCCTCTATAGAGATGTCAGAGACGATTTCCAATCTCTCAATATCAATCATCCAATGATCAATCCAAGGATGTACAGGAACTCGCTTGAGAAGTGAAGTGATTTGATGGTCCTCGTATTCAACAGTCTCCTCCTGGGAGTTTTCTAAAGAGTATAAAATGTCTTCTTCGGTCATAAGTTGATCTTCCTGGTCAGAAATTTGCTCGTTAAGTGGTTGAATAACTAAAAGATAATATGCCAGTAAACCTACAGCGAAAAGACTTATTAAGGAAATAGCAAGGAACCGAATTCTTTTATTTTCTACATTCATTCATTTTCACCTTCCATTCCCTCGTCAAGCACTTCTCCTAATTCATCTTCTAGTTGTTCCTCCCACAAATCAGGGCTTAAAAGCATTTTTGTGTCAAGAGTAATCGTAAAACTAGCGACATACCTGGGTAATACCTCTTCATTCCATTCATCTTCATTTAAGATAATTTCTTCTGCTAACATTTCATCAATCATCGCTTCTTCGACAACAACTAGCTCATCAACGGCATGGAGAAAGCTTGCTGCCTCTCGTTGTTCATCAAATTGAATATCCGCAGTAATAATACCTTCCTCTTGATATTCAAACGTTTCAATAAAGCCGCGTTCAGGAAGTTGACGGACAAATGTCTCTAGTAATCGAGATATTGGCTTTCGTTGCCCCTCTAATTCTTCCACTGCCGATTCCAACTTACTTCCGTCTGAACCCATATTAGCTTGTCTCGCAGTAATAACCTGTTGCATTGCTCTAACATTTTCAATCTCTCTTTCCAACTGTTGACTTCGTTGCTCTTGATTTTGATGAAAAAGAAAGCCAAATACGACTACCATCATCATCGTGATAATTAAAAGAAACAGAAGAAGAAGTTGAATGCGATTACCCCTTGCTTTTTTCGGAAGTAAATTAATCTCAACGTTCATCACTACACCTCTTTTAGACAAAGGCTTAGAGGGAGAAGAAATTTGTTAGCTACATTACTATTATCTTCAATAATATCACCTATAGAATGTTTCATCTCTATCTCCAGACCCGTGGAATTTTCCAGCATTTTTTTAACCTTCATTAACATTGGATGATCTCCCGTTAGAAAGATTTTTGACACTTCTTTCTCACCTTTAAACAAGGTGTATTTATAAAAATCTATGACTCGTTCAATTTCCGTAAACGAATCAGCTAGATCACCATCTATCTTTTCACTATTAATATCTTTCCACGTTACAAGAGAATCCTCTTGCGTCATTTCCCAATTTTCTACATCTAAGTAATGAGGAATACTCCTCAGAAAAATCGGTTTATGATGGTTGAAGACACTAACATTTATCGAAGTCATGTCCCATTCCAATAACATAATGTGAGCATCGTCATCTATCTGATCTAAATAATTCAAGTAATAGAATCGGTAAAGAGACAACGCTGCGACATCTGCAACATCTGGTTTTGTATTTCCGTCTTCCAAATGCTTAACATACTGTTTTAATAACGGTTCTGGAACCGCAAAAAAAAGAATCTCAATCGTTTCCGTTTCTTCCTCAGAATCTAAAATATGAAAATCAAAAGAAGCATCTTCAAAAGGAAGATGAATAGAGGTTCCTATTTCAAAATTAATATGACCTCGTATTTCTTCTTTCGTTAGATTATTAGGAAGAGACAGCTTCCGAAAGAAAATCGAAGAGTCAGGGACGAGAAATTTAATGCTTTTTCTTTTTAATTTCCAATTCGCGATACACTCTTCTAAAATCAGAACGAAATTAGTTTCATCAATAATTTTTCCTTTTTCTATGATACCTTCAGGAACTGCTTTCTCATAGAATGCCACCATAGATGCTTCCGAGGCTTCTTTTGTTATGACACAACGGATGACGTGATCTTTAAATTGTAAGCTTACATGATCTTGTTTTCTGAAATTTAATAAACCTGTCATTAGAAACCTCCATTAAGTAGTAAGTTGACATACCAATCTAGTATTGGATCATAGAAATAGTAGCTTAGAATTGCTCCTAGGGCAATAAAAGGTCCAAAAGGGATTGGATGTTTTCTTTTTAGTTTACCAGTTATAAGTCCGATAATACCAAACACAGCCCCAAGGAATGACGATAAAAATATCGTTAATAATGTTCCTGAAAAACCTAGTACCAAACCAATTACAGCCATTAACTTGATATCTCCTCCACCCATGCCGCCCTTGCTTAGAATTGCTAAGAGCAAAAATAAGAGGAAACCAAATGCTGCTCCGGCAAGACTATCCCACCAATTTGGTAACGGTTCGATCACTCTTAATAGGAGAAGCGGAACTAAAAAAAACAATAGTACTTTGTCTGGGATCAGCATTGTCTCTAAATCAGATATTGTAATAATGATTAACATCGAAACAAAAACAAGAGCAACTACTAATTCCATCGACCATCCAACAATGATAGGAGAAAGTGAGAATAGAATTGCTGTTGCCAGTTCAAATAATGGGTATTTTACCGATATGTATGATGCACATTTTTTGCAATGTCCCCGCTGTACCACATAGGATACAACCGGTATAAGCTCTTTCCATGTAAGTGTTCGCTTACAAGTTTGACAGTTTGATCTCGGAGTAACAATCGATTCGCCCGCAGGAATCCGCAAGCCTACAACATTATAAAAGGACCCGAATATTGCTCCTACTACAAATAAGTATACATGAAAAAGAACTTCCATGGACATGCTTCCTTTCATATTTAAATCTAAAGTTTTCTATGGTATCAAACTTAGAAGATCATTATAAAGAAATGTCCCCCACAAGAGTGGGGGATAATTATTGAATTACTACATTTTTATGAATCAGCAATAGATAGATTGTTTCGTGTACCAGAAACTGTTTTAATTCCTACCAATTCAACAGTATGATCTCCACCTTCAACAAATGTAACCGTTCCACTTGTATACGATTGATCATTCGCATTGCTATGCGGGTCTTCCATATCATCAACAAGGAAACCACCACTTACTAAACCATCAATATCAATCGAAACTTCAGTAGCATTTGGATTAGAAGCTTCATACAATCTTGCTGCACTAATCAATTGCTGTGCGTTTGCTTTAGAAGCATCATCTCTTGAATTTTCAATTAAACTCCCCACACTAGGAATCGCAATTGCAGCGATAATCCCCAAAATAACAACAACTACCAATAATTCAATAAGCGTAAGCCCATCTTCATTCTTCAACATTTTTCTTAGCTTTTTCATCATGTTTTTTCTCTCCTCTTTTTTAATCTTTTATTTATAGAGAAGGCCGGTTGCACTACTCACTCCTGATGATCCAAGTACCCATTTAAATCGATCATCTTTCATCGCTTCCTTTGCTATCTCATTTATATTTCTGAATAAATTTGGAACATCGGCACCATAATCGAAATAACGATTGTTCCTACGACGACCGCTAATAAAATAATCATTACCGGTTCAATTAATGCTTTTAATTTGTCCGTTGCATATTCTACTTCTTTCTCATAGAAATCTGCAATTTTTACTAACATGTCATCCAATGCTCCTGTTTCCTCACCTATCGAAATCATTTGAATCACCAATGGAGGATAAACCCAGTGCTCTTTCATCGGAGTCGTTAGTTTTTGTCCTCTTTCCAACGCTTCACGTGACTGTTTCAAAGATTGGGAAATCACTTCATTCTCGACTACCTTTTCAACAATTTGCATCGATTGTAATACTGGAACAGAGCTATAGAATAATGTACTAAGAGTTCTAGACATTCTAGCTAACGCTGCTTTTTGCAATAGCGAACCAAAAATCGGCATTTTTAACAATGCATAGTCATAGTAATATTTCGTTTTGGGAGTTTGTTGAACCGCCCATAGACAAACAATTAACATAACTAGTAATAAGATCAGCAACCACCAAAATCCAGACACAAAATCACTTGCCCCTAATACAAATAGGGTAATTGACGGGAGTTCACCTCCGACATCACTCAACATACTTGCAAATGTTGGGACAACGGATGATAGCAGAAAGATTACCACACCGATGGCAACCACTCCCACAATAGCAGGGTAAGCTAGAGCTGCTTTTACTTTTTGCCTTGTTTCATGCTGTTTTTCAAACTGCAAAGCGAGTTGCTCTAACGTTTCATCTAATGACCCACTTACTTCACCTGCACGGACCATATTAAGGAAAATAGGCGGAAACACTTTTTTATGTTCTGAGGCAGCGTCTGAAAATGCTTTTCCTGTTAATAACTCATCGGCTATTTGTGCAAGGGCCCTTCCTAAAACTTTACTGTCTGTCTGCTTCGACAAGATCATTGTCGTGTCCAAGAGAGAAACACCTGATTTGAGTAATGTAGCAAACTGTCTTAGAAACAATACAAAATCCTGTAATTTAACCGGATTACCTAGTGAAATCTCTTTATTTAATAACGATGGAGCTACTTCTGTTAGAGAAGCTTGTGCGACTCCTTGTGCCCGTAGCTTTTGAATGGCTTGCCGCCGCGTTTGACCTAAGACAACCCCTTGCTTCTTTGTCCCATTTTTCAGTTTACCTTCGTATTTAAATTGAGCCATTAGGAATCCCTCTCTTGTAAGTACGGAGCTACCTCTTCGTGACTTACCTCGTTCCGCCTAAGTAGTTCTCGAAGTGACATCTCAAGTGTGTGCATACCCTCACTGCGACTTGTCTGCATGACATTATAAATCTGGTGAATTTTTTCATTCCGGATCATATTTGCAATCGCAGAATTATTTACCAGAATTTCTGTAGCTGCTTTTCTACTGCGATGATTAGTTGAAGGAAATAACCGTTGTGAAATAATCGCAGTCAAAACGGAAGCAAGTTGAATTCTAATTTGCGCTTGCTGTTCAGATGGAAACACATCGATAATTCGATCGATAGTCGCCGGTGCACTTGACGTGTGTAAAGTCGCTAAGACTAAGTGACCTGTCTCAGCAGCTGTAATAGCGGTAGAAATCGTTTCTAAATCTCTCATTTCCCCGACAAGAATGACATCCGGATCTTGTCTTAAAGCTGCCCGAAGACCATTCGCAAATGATTTTGTATCAAAACCAACTTCCCGTTGGTCCACAATACTATTATCATGTTTGTGCAAATACTCGATTGGATCTTCCAGCGTAATAATATGTTTTTTAAATGAGTGGTTAATGTACTTCAACATCGCTGCTAGAGTTGTTGATTTTCCACTTCCCGTTGGTCCAGTAACAAGCACAAGACCTTGCTTTTTTTCCGCAATTTTGTTTAGTAATTGCGGAAGCTGTAAATCTTCGAGACTAGGAACTCCCATTGGAATAATTCGAATCGCAAAACTCACGTGAGATCGTTGATAATAAGCATTAATCCGAAATCGTGACACTTGCGGAATACCATAGGAAAAATCGACTTCTCCTTTTTCTTTCAAAATTTCTAAGTGACTGCTAGGAAGCAGTGCTTCCGTGATTCCGACCATTTCTTCCGGCGATATCTTGTCTTCATCTACTTTTACCAAGTCACCATGTATACGAAATATCGGTGGCATACCAATTGTTAGATGTAGGTCAGATGCCTGAACATTCACTGCTTTTTCAAATAATAAATCTATTTTTTCTTTCAATGTTTCACCTACTTATCTGTTGCCACTCTTAAAACTTCTTCGGTGGTGGTTATACCTTGTTTGATTTTATAAAGTCCATCATCAATGAGGAAATTCATTCCCATTGAGTGTGCATAATCTCTAATTTCCGAGCCTGTTTTTTCGTTCATTATCATATTTTTAATCGTATCGTCTAAGGTCAACACTTCATGAATAGCTAATCTTCCGCGATAGCCGGTCATGTTACACGTAGGACAACCTTTGCCGTAAGAAAGTTGGTCTATAATCACTCCATGTCGCTGGAAAATATCCGCTTCCCGTTTTGTTACTTCTCTTGTTCCCTTGCAATCCCGACAGATTTTTCGAACGAGTCTTTGTGAAATAATACCCGACAGGGACGATGCCAATAGAAACGGTTCAATTTTCATATCGATTAGTCGATTGACGGTGCTGATCGCATCATTCGTATGAATTGTGCTTAGAACAAGATGGCCAGTCAATGAAGCTCTTACCGCAATTTCTGCTGTTTCAGAATCTCTAATTTCACCGACCATAATTATATCGGGATCCTGTCTTAATATTGATCTGAGTCCATTAGCAAAAGTCATGCCTACTTTGGTATTTACTTGGATTTGATTAATCCCCTCAATTTGATATTCCACAGGGTCTTCTACAGTAATAATATTTACCTGATCACTGTTTAAATCGTTCAAGCCCGCGTATAACGTGGATGATTTCCCGGAACCTGTTGGACCTGTTATCAAGATGATTCCATTAGGCTGCTTCAAAAGATATTTAAACTTCTCATGATGCGTCGGACTGAATCCTAGTTTATGCAAATCATTTATGGCGTTTCCCAAGTCTAGTATCCTCATCACTACTTTTTCACCATAAACAGTTGGCAGTGACGATATTCTTAAGTCGACAGGGTGAAATTCTACGTTCATCTTGATTCGCCCATCTTGAGGGACTCGCGATTCTGTAATATCAAGATTAGCCATAATTTTAATTCTCGCAATTAACATGCTTTGCATATGTTTAGGTAAATTCCGTTCGGTTCTTAGTACACCATCAATACGATATCGAATGTTCACCTTATCTTCCTGAGGGTCCACATGAATATCACTGGCTCTCTCTTGTATAGCCCGAAGGAGTAACTGATTTACAAGCTTCACCATCGGAGAATCTTCTTCGGCAATTGATTCCTCCTCTTGCTGTTCGGGATTGAATTCTTCCCCTAACATGTTTTCAACAGAGTCATCAAGATCATAGTATTTATTAATCGTACGAATAATGTCGTCTTTTGTAGCAATTGCAACTTCTACTTGAAATCCGGTTGATAACCTGATGTCGTCTATCGTAAAATAATCCATTGGATCCGCCATGGCAATAAATAATTTATCACCCTCCAATTTCAATTGCATGATATAATTTCTCATAGCCATTTCCTTTGGGATAAGCGAGACCATTTTCTGATCAATGGGATATCGGTATAAACTGACATGAGGGATTCCTAGTTGAAATTCTAATACTTCGATTAACTGCTGTTCAGTAATAAACCCTTGCTGCAGCAAAGAATCTCCAAGTTTTTGGTTACTTGATTTTTGACTTAACGTTTCTTCAAGCTGTTCACTGGTAATGAGACCTGAATCTACTAATAAATCTCCTAATCTTTTACGTGTTTTTTTCAACTACCTTCACCCATTCCAACAAAAATACTACTTTTTACCAATTGTATCCACTATAGTGAACATAATAGTGAAAAAATAACTATTTTCCATACAGGTAAATGTAGCTATCTGTATACTCATTATAATGTATAATAGGACTAAATACAGTTATTTTTACAAAAAATATGTCTAAATTTAGAACTTAAAAGAGATCACATTTTAATTAACTGATAATTATACAGGTGGTGACATAAAATGGTACCTTTCATTAAAAAAAATTTAGTCTCGCAAAAGGGATTAAGTTTACTTGAAGTTCTCATATCTCTCACTATTCTCGCTATTGTCATTATTCCTATATCAGGACTGTTCATCCAATCTGCTAAGTCGATTCAAATATCGGATACTATTCTTGATGAAACGTATATTGTTCAGGAATATATGGAAACAGTGACGTACTATTCTAAAACTATTCCGTTTGACCAAGTATCCGCTCAACTGACAGCAGAAGATTTTACGGAAATAACTAGTAATGAAGACACTTACGCTGGTTACAAAGTAATAGACGGAGAATATATAACCATTAAATTAGAAAAGAATGAAGCGCAAGAAGGTTTGATTTCCTTAATTGTCGGTGTATCTGAAGTTTATCCTTATGATAGATTTGATACTTATATGGAAACCATTTTATATTGGGAGGGCGAATGATGTCTATGCTGAAAAATGACAGAGGTTTAAGTCTGATTGAGCTGCTGATTTCCGTCTCTCTCTTATCTATGATTCTTTTAATTGTTACTTCGATTCAACTATTCGGACAAAATCAGTTCATGAATCAAGCAGAACACGTAGACAGTCAGGCTGACGTTAGATATGCAATGAATGATATTCAGCGGAAGATAAGGTCTGCAGATGGTTCTCAGATAACTACAAAAGATGATGCAATCTATCTGAATAATGAGGAATGGATTTATTTTGAGGCAGGATCAAGTACGATTTGGGAAACTGTGGATGAGGATAAGAACAAGCTCGTTGACAACATAAAAATGTTTACTGCACATCCCGATGAGGATCATATGGAAAAAACAAAGATAACGATAGAAAGCTTCTCACCGACGAACGGACAATCAACGACCATCTCATCTTCTATTTATATTAGGAATTGAACGGAGGATAATCTATGAGACATAAGTTTCTCTCAACTAAGAGATTAAATAATGAAAATGGCATGGCTTTAGTTTTGGTTTTGCTGTTAATCATGATTTTTTCTGTATTAACCCTAGGTGTCATAGGTGTAACATCTTCGAATTTAACGTTAACAACCGGAGAGCGTGATCATCAATCCTCTTATTACATCGCTGAGGCAGGAATAAATGTAAGGATGCAAGAGATTCAAACAGAAAGTTTAGAAGCATACAACCAACATCTGGAAAACCCAATTGGTGATTCTCGTGATGCAATTGTTTCAGCCATCTCTACTGGTCTAAATGAAAAAAAAGACTTTAACAATGGGATATTCTTAACAGAGGTACTTGGTCCTCTTAATGATGAATATCCTCTAAAATACACGATAAAATCTGAGGGAATAATCAACAATCGATCTCGTAAACTTACTAAAGATATCACCATTAATTCCCCTGAAAATAATGACCTTGCAGTTGTTACTGATGAATCCATATCTTTGCGTGGTGGAGCTAGTATTAATGGGAGCGTTGCTACAAAATCTCTTAATGAAAATGCGATTACTCTTACTGGTGGATCATCCATTACGCAAAATATTTCTCTTCATCCCGATGCAGATAATGAAAAAGTGATCAATGTACCTGATCATTATCCTGAAGAATGGTGGTTAAAAGTCCAAAAAAAATCCTATCCTTCACTCACGTTTCCGATTTTCCCTACGTATCCCGAGAATTCAGAAAATCACGATAATATTGAGCTGAGCGGCAATGATAAGTTTAAATGGGACTTAAACAGTAGCGTTACTTCTATCTCAACAATAAGTTTAAAAAGTAACACTGAATTAACTATTGACGTCGGTAACTCTGATAAAAAACTTGTAGTTAGCCATTTAAATATTATAAATGGACATATTTTAATTGAAGGGACAGGATCCCTAAAAATATATGTCATTGATGAAATTACAATGGGTTCAGGGAGCAGTATTAACAATGATGGTGATATTGATCAACTACAGTTGTTTTTAAAGGCTTCCGATTCCACTACCGCTAAAACATTAAAGCTAAGTGGTAATCAAAAGATATTTGGATCTTTTTTTGGAGAAGATACAAACATAGACCTTACAGCCGGAAGTGGTTTCCAAGGACATATTTTAACAGGTGGGACGAGCGTTAATATTTCTGGTGGCTCTGATAACACTACCAAATTATTTCACGCTCCCAACGCACATTTTTCTATGAGTGGCGGAGGTTCTGTAACCGGGAGAATTATTAGTAAGAGCTTTGAAGCCACTGGAGGTAGTCATGTCATAATGGATAAAATAGAAGAAGATAGCCTTTCTACAATATATGATGGCTCAAATCCAGGAGACTACTTTTTTAATCAAAACAATTTAATTATTTCTACCACTCCAACCAAAGAACAAGCAGAATAATGACATAGCAGTCAATAAGAAAAACGCATAGCGTCTTTTGTTAAATACAGCGTGATCTTTCGCCACCCCCGAGTAGCACCTAAGTAAAGCGTGTAGGTGCTACTCGGGGGTGTGTTTCCCTTGAAATGCGTGGCGTAAAGATAGCTGTCAACTTATATAAAAAAAAAACGGGATCCTTCTTTTGTACAAAAAAGAAAGATCCTGTTTTTTATAAAATTTAATATCCCTTAACCGGTTCCCCATCTTCATCTTCTCTAGGAGAGTTACTTCCACCATTGTTGGTGTCTGGATATCCTGATGTCCCTGTTCCATTTCCTCCTGTACTACTATTATTTTCATAAGAAGTCACACCGTTTTGACCTGTTCCTCCACTAGTTCCTTGACTTCCATTACCACTCCAAAAATCAGACCAACGAGTATCCGTTTCAGGACTTTGGTTCGTGCCTCCTGAGTTGGATCCATCAGAACCAGATCCATAACCTGAATCAAAATCAGTATCGTAATCATAATCACTTCCGTAACCCGTATCATAATCCGTATCATAATCTGTTCCATAGCCTGTATCATCATTACTGCCTGAATTTGTTCCACCATTAGTTCCATCCGTACTACCATATCCGCTTTCATTACCTGTTTCCGTTCCATAGTAATCATCCAAAAATTCATCGACGGAATCGTAGTCATCCGGATTCGGATTCTCAGTGATAGGATTTCCGTACTCGTCAAAGCCTATTTCCTCTTCCTCAGTAACTCTCAGATCGTCAACATTTCGCAACTCCACTCGATGTTCTGGTGGATAATAGTCATTGGCTATCCACTCTTCGACCTGCCACTCATTTTCTGGGAAATCAAACGTTCTGACAATATCGTAGGTTGTCCCATTTGAACCCATCTCTTCAACCGAAGAACCTCCTGAAGAAAGTTGTTCTGTATAGTTAACAATTGTTTTTGGTTCTAAATCATGAACATCTTCCATTTCAACAGTGACCGTATAAGGCAGATTCTCCCCTATTAGCTCAACAGTCAATAAGCCATTATCGTACTCAAGTTCCAGTTCATAACTGACCGGATTAGGGTTATCAAAGACCAAGTCTTGCTCACCGATTACAACTTGAGTATCAAATCCTAGTGGTATCCCTTCATTTAAACGTTCAGGCTGGTGCCGCTCCACTAATTGAAAGTTACTGTGTAATAGCGTTTCAAAAACTGCTGAACCTACTATTGATAAGGGGTTGCCTTCTGTGGATTCAATGTTTTGCCCTTCAACCACTTCTGTCAATGAGAAACGACTATCACCTTCTATCACAATTTCAGGCATCTCATTGGACCATGCTTCTAACAAAGGGGAATCAAGTTGCCTCGTAGCACTATAGAGAACCGTTTCCTTCTCTTTAATATCAGAGTTTAAAAACTCATGCACATTTAACTCTAGCTCCGAGTTAGGTAAATTCACTGCAGTTTCCAAAACCTCTATTTCTAGCTGCTCTTCATTTACCAGATTCATATCTTGAAAGTAAAAAGAGAACTGAGATAAGTTATCACGAAGATAAGTCACATCAATCTCTGCCATTAAATCATACGACGATGCTTTGTTCATGTCAGCATTCGTCACCGATTCTTCCACAAAAAAATCTATTGATTCCACATTAGATTTAACTTCCTGTTCATACCATCGAAATGATGCTTCTGCTGATGCCTTCCAATTCTCCACTTCTGTTTCAACTACCGCTATTGCTTCTTCATGCGTTAGATTACTAATATCAGCCGTTGCAATAAATGTATTGTTTTCAAACGTTTCTTCTTCGTAGTAAGCGGTATAAACATAGTCACCGCCAAATGTAATATAAAAAAGAAAGAGAATACTCCCGCTTAACAAAATCATCGAATTTACAAAATATTTAATTTTCATAAGATCCCTCTTTCCCACTCTCAGAATCAACTTTTACTTTTGTGAAAAAGATAGCCGTAATCCCTGCCAGCAGCAGAACTACTATAATAGCTACACTCCAGTGAATGATAGAGGATATATAATAACCAAGCCACACGTAAATTACAGATAAAAAAACATGCAAAAAAAGAACGAATCGAGAAAAAACGGGAGGAAGAATAAATATTATAGGAATTAATAGTATAAAACCTATGAGTAAAAATAGATAAACCATACGTACTCCTCCTTTAAAACAACATGTTAGTATTAAATATACCATTTTTCCAATCACATTATGGATCTTTTTGAAATTTTCATTACCAATTTTGTATATCGAATGTTAAACTCTTCTATTATTCACCTCTAAATAAGCTCTCTTACTTCACCTGCAAACTGATGAGACCCTGTAACAACCAGTACCTTTCCCGTTGGACCCTCGTTGCTCCATTCACGTATCCATTGTTCCGGATTTTTAATATAATTGCTCTCTTGTAAAATAGACTGTGATTGATAGTCTTCCAAATCCATACTTCTTTCAGAACCAAAACCTGTAATGTGAATAACGGCTCCGGCTGCCCGCAAGTTTTCTAGCATTTCTTTAACCGGTTTATCGCGCATTGCGCCAAATAACACTTCCACCTGCATGTTCTCAGGAAATCCCTTTATCTGTTCACAGACAGTTTGCATTGCTTCCACGTTATGAGCCGTATCTATTATTATTTCAGGAGATTGCTGAACCCGCTCCCAACGTCCCGCTAAAAAAGCTTTTTCTAAACCTTTGACGATACTTGATTGACCTAGTTCTATTATCGTTCTATCGTCTAATTCTTTTGCTACTGCAACGGCAATCGCTGCATTTTTCTTTTGATGTTCCCCTTGCATACGAATACGCTCTGTCAATCCTTCCTCAAGGTGTTTCACTTCAACCATATAGGCACCTAGTTTCTGAACGACAGTTTGTATCTCATGCAAGACTTCATTACTACTTGCTGTAAACATAGGAACACCTTTTTTCGCTATTCCGGCTTTTTCTCGAGCGATTTCTTTCACCGTATCACCGAGGTACTGTCGGTGATCAAGACCTACATTTGTCACAATTGTGGCTATAGGAGAAGTCAGTACATTAGTAGCATCAAGTCTACCACCCATTCCCGCTTCCACTAACACGATATCGACAGGATGAATGGTAGAAAAATAATGATACGTTAAAGCAACCATGAGCTCGAACTCACTCACCATTTCTCCGCGACGATCTTCTACAATATGCACAGCTTGGACAATTTCGTCACATGCCATTCTGAATTCCTCTTCGGTAAGAGGCACACCATTCAACGTCATTTGATTCTTCTCCGGTCCGAATGCTGGCGTGTTAAAAGCTCCAACCTTATAGCCCTCCTCTTGCAAAATAGCAGCTAAAAAAGCACAGGTTGATCCTTTACCGTTCGTGCCAGCCACATGAATAGCCCGAATCTGCCTTTCCGGATGACCTAATTGTTCCATTAATTCTTCCATTCGATCTAATGTATAAGCAATACCTGCCTTTTTTTTCGAAAAAAGAAGGGCTCTTGCTTGGTCATAATTCTCTATTCTCATCACTATCACTTCATTTCAATAATTGATTTTAACTGGAAAAAGTGCCATGATCAATTCAATGACATATTTTACTTTATCATATTACATAATAATACGCTCTGCGTGATCTCGCAAGAAAGGATTGACAGTAAAATGACTAAATTATCTGGTTGGATCATCTATAACGGTCAGTTAAAATCCGATAAATTCTTAGACTATGTAACATGGTTTAAACAATCCGCAGAAAAGGCCAATATACATCTGGAAATTCTTACTAATGATGAGATATTGGTCTCAAACGATAAGACAAAACCACTTCTTTTTTCAAAAACGCGGTGTGAGAACTTCCACCCTGATTTTGTTCATTACGCTGATAAAGATCTGCATCTTGCCAGACAACTGGAATCGATGAATATTCCTCTTTTTAA
Source organism: Salipaludibacillus sp. CF4.18 (assembly GCF_051262595.1). NCBI lineage: Bacteria > Bacillati > Bacillota > Bacilli > Caryophanales > Bacillaceae > Salipaludibacillus > Salipaludibacillus sp. CF4.18. Next base: position 108,248 of record NZ_JBIMEV010000010.1, on the reverse strand, counting down.
TCGATCCAAATCAATAGAAATTTGTGATAATAAATCACTCATGCATCACCATTTAGTTGAAAAATCGATTCCTACTCCGATGACCATCATTGCACCGATGACCTTTAACGGTATTGAAGTAAAGGAAGTAACCTATATAGAACGCATTATTGAGGCGATCGGATTACCGATGATTATAAAAGAAGCTTTCGGGTCATTTGGTCAACAAGTATATTGGATTGACTCCAAAGAGCAACTTGAGATCATGACGAAAAAACTAGCGGGAAAAGACCACCTTTACCAAAAGCCCGTTCATCACAGTTTGGGTAAAGATATTCGAATAAATGTAGTAGGCGGCAAAGTGGTAGCATCGATGAAGAGAACATCTCAGACGGATTTCCGTGCCAATGTCACTGCTGGAGGCTCGACCACTCCTTATGACCCTTCCCTGGAAGAAAAAACATTAGCAGTTCAAGCTGCTGCCGCAGTAGGCGCGGATTTTGCCGGGGTTGATCTTTTGCTCGAAAAAGAAGGACCTGTCGTATGTGAAGTGAATTCTAACCCACATATTCGCAGCATTTATGAATGCACAGGAATTGATGTTGCCATCCCAATGATCGAACATATTGACGCTATATTATCTGGTCAAAAAGAAAGGAAACTATCATGACGTTGAAAATAGGTTGGGTTGTTTATCGAAAAAAAGATATTATACGCAATGACAGATTCATAGGTTTTATGAAGGCTGCAGCACAAAGCTTTGGCTTGACACTAGTTGTTGTTCCCTATGAGGAAATCCAGGTCAATGTGTCCAGTGTTGACAACATATTCACAAGAAATGGAGAGAAAACTCCTGATTTTATCATCAACCGTTCCGTTTCACCTTGGTTGAATGAAGTAGCTGAGGTGAAAAATATCCCTTGTTTCAACAGTGCCTATGTTGCTCGTATTGCAAATGATAAACGACTTGCCCACGCAGTCATATCCAGCATTGGAATTCCCATGCTCACGAGTAAAACGATTCACAGTTCGGCTCTTTTCTATCATCACAATCATTTACCAACTCCTTTTATTTTAAAAGACCCTCAAGGCAGAGGTGGAACCGGGGTCAAATATATAGAATCTCTAGAGAAAGGAAAACTGATGTCCTCGATGCTTTCTGAAGAATTGTTATACCAACCGGTTGGTGGAAAAAAAGGACAAGATTTAAGAGTGTATCTTGTTGGAAATGAAATTGTCGCAGCAGTATTAAGGGAATCGGCGACAGATTTCCGAGCCAACATATCCATAGGGGGAAGCTCCCGTCTTTATACCTTAACCGAAGAAGAAACGAAGATAGTAAACAGAATTTCCGATTCTATGCACATGGATTTCGTTGGCATAGACTTCCTGATAGATCATAATGGAAGACTATTGTTTAATGAAATGGAAGACGCCGTTGGATGCCGTAGCCTTTACATGAATAGTTCGATCAATATTGCCAGTATTTTTATGGAATATGTGGCTGAATCAATTTCATAAATCAGCAGGAATTTGTTGCAAAATCAGCCATCAATTAATGAGGAAATAAGTCTTATAAAAAATCTATCTACCATAAAGGAGAATAAATATGATCCATAAACTTGAGTTAAACTCTAATAACCTTCACGGTTCTTTCAGTAAGGAATACTCGCCTATTTTGACAATTGATTCCGGTGACTCTCTTCACTTAACGACATCGGACATTCGATGGGGCTATTCTTCTGAAAAATCAGAAGCCCGCACAATTTTTCATTCTCGTGAAAAAGAAGCTAATCCCGGGCATCCAATCCTTGGTCCCATTGCCGTCCGAGGTGCAAAAGCCGGAACTGTCTTGGAAATTCAGTTACATGAGATCGTTCCTGGCTGGTATGGTCAAAATTGGGCCGGTGGAGAATCTAATTGGCAAAACGACCAGCTAGGAATAAGTGGAGAAGATACAATTACTTTAGATTGGGAACTTGAGTCAACAACGATGACCGGAAGCACTGCTATCGGAGAGAAAAATTATCATGTTGGCCTTCGTCCTTTCATGGGAGTGTTAGGCGTCGCTCCTGCAGAAACTGGCATTCATGAAACCGCACCACCGCGATACTGTGGAGGAAACATTGACTGTAAAGAACTTGTCAAAGGAAGTACCCTTTATCTTCCTGTTGCTGTAGATGGAGCATTGTTCTCAGTTGGTGATGGTCATGCCCTTCAAGGGGATGGGGAAGTTTCCGGAACCGCGATCGAATGTCCGATGGACCATGTGGATCTTACGCTAACAGTTAGGGATGATATGGTTTTAAAACTACCAAGAGCCAATACGCCGGCGGGATGGATTACGTTTGGATTTGCAGAAGACTTGAACAAAGCTGCTGCAGATGCTCTAGATGAAATGGTTCAATTGATGGAACAGCACTATCAGATCACTAAGGTAGAAGCAACGGCATTGGCAAGTGTAGCTGTTGATTTAAGAGTCACCCAAGTTGTGAATGGCGTCAAAGGTGTTCACGCTGTATTACCACACGGGTCCATTCGATAAGATATAAGAAAAACGACTTAGCCGTCTTTTATTAAAAATGCCTTCTCAACCTTAAATTTTTGAAAAGATCAAAGTAGCGAAGTCGGCGACTCCCTGCAGAAAAGCAACTGTTGAAGAAGTTGCCCGCGGAAGCTTCGCTCATTGCATATAAAAGGACACTGGAAAAGTTAAAATCAACCTTTTCAGTGCCCTTCCAACTATAAATCTTCTTCCCCATTAAACGGAATTACTTTGAGAAACTCAGCAAGACCTCATATAACATCTCTCTGAATTCTCCAAGTTTCTGCTTTTGCGATTCACTAGGCTGAAGATTCATGAACTCTCGCTCCGGCAAGTACAAGTTACGGTTAACTTCCAGCTGAATCCAAGGAATCTCCCCTAAAGCGCCATGATGGCGTGTGACAAATCCACCTTTAAAAGGATCATTCATTGTGACAAATTGCTGATTGTCTGTCTTATACCTTTGAAACTTCTTTTCCAATAATCTCTTTAACTTCACGACCATTTCCACCGGCGCTGTCAGGTCCTCATCTCCTTGTTCCCCGGATGTCGTCCCGCGATTCCCAATACAAAATAAAGGACGATGCTGCCAATTAATTAGTTTATTATCCGGGCCATAATCAAGCATCGAATGGCAATCAATCGCCACTTTCACTTTAGGATTTCTAGCAGCCTTTTCGAGTTTACGATGATATGGAAGGTAGTAATCTTGAATGAGCTTCTCCCGCTCTAATGGGCGAAGTCCGGAAGGGGTGTCCCACACCTTCTTGCCGGTGACCGTCCTTGTTTTTACAATGCCATCGGGATTTAAGGGAGGAAGATCGTTTTCTTCCCTATTTAAATCCAGAAAAATCCTCGACACATCCATTTGGTGAAATTCTTCTACTCGGCCATTAAATGCAAAGAGGTGATCTGTCCATGTATCGCCATCCAGTAAAATATCCATATCATTTAGCAAGCATGTAGTTTGAATAAAGGCTGGTTTTTTCATCCCAGCGTGTGGAACCGAAATGAGAATCGGCAATTTCTCGGTCATGGTGTCATTATCCCTCATTCACCATCATTCAAATACAAAGCAAGAAGTAACGATCGCTGAACTAATTCACTGCGATGAAGGCTTTCTTCCGGTGTATAGAGCCCTTTACTAGCTGGCGCAAACCCACATACAACCGGTGTATCTTTAGCAACCTCACCTGCAGCCGAAGATAACAAGCTGGATTCTGTTCCAAAAGGTAAGTTCCACGCTTCACTCAAATTCTTTAATTTATCTAATAGTAAATGATTCTTCTTCCTAATTAACGGTGGACGCTCGACCAGCTTTTCAATATTGGTACGTATCCCTTTTGAATTTACAGTAAACAACTCTCTAATAGCTTTTTCGGTTTCTTCAGCAAGAGCTTCGTCAATATAAGTAATCGACAACGTCGCATAGACACGGTGTGGTTTTAAGACAGAATACCGTTCAGACCTGACATCCTGTATCGCAACAGCCAATTTCCCTTTTCTGTTGTTTAATTTCTGTACTTTTTCAGCATTTTTTATAAACATCTGAAGAACATCTATCGATTTTGTTTCCTTACCGATTCGTACTGGATCTCCTTCTACGATTACGCTGAACTGTTTTGTACCGCGGCGTTGATCCACCACTTTCCCATCTGTAAAGCCAGGTTGAAGTACGATAACCTCTTTCACTTCTTTCGTTGCTTTCCGCAATGTCGAAGAGCTATAGCGCATTCCCCGCCCTTCATCTGAATAGAAGAGTACACCAACATTTTTTTTACTTAAAAGCTTCTGCTCTTTTAAGGCATTTAAAGCACTTAACATCACAGTAATTCCGCCTCTACTTGATGCTATTCCCTCTCCATAAAGCCATTCTTGTTCTGTTCTAAATGGAATTGGGAATCCTGTTCTTTCTCCCGGAACATCAATAGGCACGACGATAAGTGTCCCATCTTTCATTCCTGCTCCAGTTTCAAATGTCCATGCAGAGCGACCATTCGTAAACTCATCAACTGGATTCATTCCTAATTTAAGTAATCTCTCTTCAAGCTTATTTCTAATTCTGCTTAAACCTACAGGATCTTCCGTTCGGCTTGAGACATTTGTCCAAGCCTTTAAGTCCGTCTCCATCATACTTCGTTTTTTCGTAAGTCGATTAAATAAACGGACATCCATTTTCTGAAAGTCTTCCTCTACCGGTGCAAGGAAATCAGCTCCAAAATACCGTTCGCACGTTATATCAATAATTCGATTCATTAATGCTTTATAAGTCAGTCCGATTTGCTCTGCAGCATAAATAAATGAGCCATCTGCACCTAAGCTGGCCATCGAATTCACTTCCAAAATATATGGGTTTCCTTCGTTGTCAATACGGAAATCCACACGAGCCGTATCATAACAATTTAATGCTTTAAATGTTTGGATCGCTAAATCTTGAATCCTTTCTGTTTCCTTTTCAGTTAACGGTGCAGGACACACTTTTTCAACTGTTCGCCCACTTTTATTCTTTTTATCTTCGTATGTGAAGATTTGCGGTCCTTCACCAAATACAAGCTCCACAGGTGGAAGTGCTTGCACAGGATTATTTCCCAAGATCCCGACGTTTACTTCTCTTCCGGCAATATATTCTTCTACTAAAGTTGGCGCATTGTATGTTTCATAGATTACTTGCACACCTTCGCGGAGTTCCTCTTCGTTATGAACAATCTTCAAACCAAATGAAACAGCCTCATCTTTCGGCTTGACGATAAGCGGGTACATTAAGTTTTCTGTAAGCGGCGAATCCGGATTATCTAGAACTGAAAATTTTGGTGTCGGTAATCCTTTTTGAAGAAGGATCATTTTCGTCACTACTTTATCAAGGGCCAAGGCATGAGTTTCCGGTCCAGATCCCACATAAGGCACGCCCAGCATTTCAAGAATGCCTGGAACATGCATGTATCTTCCTCTTCCTTGAATACCGTAGCTAAGGTTAAACACAAGTCCAGGACGTTCACCGGAAATAACAGTTGGCATAAATTCTTCCAGATTTTTAATGAGGTTTTTATCTCCCTCAAAGGTTTTGACTTGATGTCCCCCGGAAACGAGACCTTCCTTGATCATTTTAATCGTTTCCAGCCCGTACTTTTCACGGTTTTGCGTACCAAATAAATTAATGACTGCCTGACTTTCCCTATTATAGACCACAGCTATTTTCATTCCTGTTCAACCCCTATTCCCGATTTTTTCATCATTTGACTTAACCGACTTCTTGTCTAGGCCTCTTCTGGTCCGCGGGCTGTTCCATCACGTCTAGGATCTGCCACCCCCTTATAAGATTCACGCCACTTCACTGGCATTTGAACTCCTTGCACACATCCTAAAGAAAAACTGTAAGAGCCTCGTTTTTTCAAATCAAATCCCGAAATATCAAGTGCTGTATAAATCTCTTGGTCAAACCGATCTTTTTCTATTAATATCTCCCCGGTATCGGAGGCGTGAAAACGAGGAGCGCTGATTGCTTCTTCCAGGGACTCTTCATTGTCTATGAGACGAACAATGACTTGAGCCAATGCCGTAGATATTCGGCTGCTTCCAGGACTCCCCAGCAAATACTGCGGCTTTCCTTTCGAAAATAACAGTACCGGTGCCACACTGCTCCATGGTCTTCCACCAGGTAATAAATAATATGGATGAGCTATATTTTTGTATTCAAATGCACTCATATAATTGTTATAAAAAAATCCAAGTCCATCAGCCATTGTCTTACTACCGAAAACGAGTTCAATGGATTGTGTGATGCCTACTGAATTTCCATCCTTATCAACAACCGATAAATGGGTCGTCTCCCCACTGGTAGGTGGTGGCAAAAACGTATCTTTCAGTGCTAAATTATAAATTTCTTGGATTCGTTTCGTAATTTCTTTTGCGTACCCTTTATCAACCAACATCTGGTTAACGGATTGTAAATAATGATCAGGATGGACTGGCATCCGTTTTCGATAATTAAGAGCGAATCGAAATGCTAGCGCAGAAATCACTGCTCCTATAGGCTTATCAGGATTTAAGCTTTCTGAAGGAAAACCCTCGAGCGTATTTAATATTTGTACAAGCACTCTTCCCGCTCCTGGTGGTGGATACGTGTATATATCATAGTCTCTGTATGTACTCTCAAGTGCTTCTCTTTCAACTGGCATAGGAATCTGGTTCAAATCCAGTTTCGTAATTAATCCCCCGCGTTTCTGCATGTCCTTAACGATAAAATCTGCAATATCCCCCGTGTAAAAATCACGCCAACCCTTCACAGCCATTCTCCGCATAGTTGCTGCCAATTCAGGTTGAATGACGGTATCCCCAGGTTGTTTTGGCGTATTATTATGAAAAAATAATCGCTTAATGTTTCTGTCTTTTAACAATTGAACCGTCTCTTTTCTTAATAGTCGATGAATAAGTGGGGTCACAGTAAACCCTTGTTCTGCAACTTTAATTGCAGGTTCCAGTACATCCGAAAACGATAAGTTTCCGTAAGTTTCTTGTAAGTATCCTAAAGATGCTACTGTCGAAGGAACCGTACTTGATTTTAGTCCTAGTTTAATCGGTTTCTTTGGATTTCTTGCAGGTTGAAGTGCAAAAGGGGCACGTGAAGAGCCATCCAATGCAAAAATACGTTTCTCTTGCGCCAGATGCACTAGAGCCATAGATTGTCCTCCAATACCTGAAGCCTGAGGCTCTGAAACTCCGAGACAAAAAGCAGCAGCTACTGCCGCATCAATCGCATTGCCTCCTTTTTCTAATATCTCTACTCCTGCTTCTGTTGCTTGTTTTGAAGCTGTTGAAACCATCCCGTAGCTACCTTCTGCGGATGAGATTTCTCTCTCGTTGTCCTCCATGATTGTACCTCTCCTTATGCATTAAAAAGATTGATAATTCAGACTTTTAATTATAAAACGAAAGGTATTACTTTTTTGACATACAATACGTTCTCGAATGTAAAAAAAGCTTCCCTAAATAGAAAAGCTTTGAAATTTAATATGATTGTTCTACTCGTACACTTTTAAATTGACGTTTCACTTGTAATTATATGTCACGTTTAAGTTCTGTACAATAAAAGATTTAACAGAATCCTCACTTTTTTTAGCGATTATTGACTTTAGCAGTACTGTTACATTCTATTATCACAAGTTATTCATACAACTTCTGGTTAAAGGCATAAATGACGGCTTGTGTCCGATCGTGGACGTCCAATTTCCCTAAAATATTACTTACATGGACTTTGACTGTTTTAAGAGCGATGTAAAGTTCATCGGCGATTTCCTGATTGCTCTTACCTTGTTTCATGAGCCGTAATACATCTTTCTCTCTCTCTGTTAATTGTTCATGGAGAACCGGTGCCTGACTATTTTTGCGCATCTTTGACATTAGTTTTCCGGTGACTTCCGGCTCTAGTACTGTTTGCCCTTCGTACGTTGCTCGAATCGCTTTTGCAATCTCACTTGCCTTTGAAGTTTTCAACATATAACTTGTTGCCCCGGCTTCTAAAGCAGGATACACCTTTTCGTCGTCTAAGAAACTGGTTACGATAATAATCTTTGCTTGCGGCCATTCATTAATGATCCGTTTGGTTGCTTCGATACCGTCCATTTCTTTCATGACCAAGTCCATTAATATAATATCAGGCCTTAAATCCAACGCGAGTTTAACTGCCTTTGTTCCATCATCTGCCTCTGCAATGACATCAATATCTGGCTGAGCAGATAGATATGCTGACACTCCTATGCGGACCATTTCATGATCATCTACAAATAATACGCTAATCATCCGTTTCTCCCTCTTTCCTGATCGCGGGCACTTTTACTTCTAACCGAGTTCCTTCTTCCCTGACACTTACAACTTTTAATGTTCCGCCAATTTCCAACGCTCGTTCACTCATACTCTGCATGCCATAGGAGCCGTGATTTTGCACTTCCTGCACATCAAAACCAACGCCATCATCGGCAATTCGCATAATGACATTATCATCTCGCTCAATCAGCATTACTTGTAGATGACTAGCTTTGGAATGTCTCAATGTGTTAGAGATGCTTTCTTGTAAAATCCGAAAAAGATGATCCTCAACGCCTCTATCTAAATCCAACGATTCTATCTTCGTTTCCATCTCCATTGGTACTTTCTCTTTTAATTCAATCAGTAATTCATTTATTCCTTCTGTGAGTGACTTCCCTTTTAATGCTGCAGGTCTTAAATGAAGTAACAATGCTCGCATTTCTAACTGAGATTGGTCAATCATTTTTTCAATCATCGCTAATTGCTTTTTCATCACAGGATCTTCAGGCGGATTCGTTTCATTAATTGTTGCCATCATCATAGATGCAGCAAAAAGCTGCTGACTTACGGAATCATGAAGTTCTCTTGCCAGCCTGTTCCGTTCCTGGATCACTACTTCTTGAAGACTTTTCTCTCGTTCATCTGTTCTTTCAGTCGCAAGCTTTTGGGCAGCTTCCGTCTGTTTTAACAGTTTCGATTCCAAACGAAAGATCTGTTCCTGTACCGTTGTCAATTCCTGAACAGTTTCTTCTGACGCTGAGCCTAATTTTTGTCCTTTTATTAAGTCATCTAAATTTTGCCGAATCGCTCCCAGCTTCTTTCTCCAAAAAGCACTCTGTGACATGCCTACAATTAAAGAGGAAGCTCCGATAATCGCCAAAATAAAATACAGGTAGGGAAGATCGAAGACTTTTACCTGCCAAAGAAGAGACCATTCTGTGATTGGAAAAGCAGTAAAGGTAACGAATAATAAGATCAATGCTACGATACTAAATCCAAGAAAGGCGAGCAACGTTTGCCGAATAAAGAGATTCACGATCGTCTCACCTCAATATCTCCAGAGAATATTGAGGTTACGATCTTTACTCTTGGCTTGCCGCCGGTGTAATTATCCGTTTGAAAAGCAACAGATTGGTTTAACAGTTTCATTTCTTGACTCTGAAAAATAGAAAGATGTCCAAACATACAGCTGTGTTGGACGGAGACTTCCATTTCATACGGTACATATATTTTGATACTTCCCATAAAATGGCGGATCGAGATCACGGCATCTTCCTGGATAACGGTGTTACTTAAATCTATGATCCGATCTCCGAAACCTCCATGAATATTCACATCACGCCACTGGTAAGGGACATCCTCTGTTTTATGTTCCCCGTAAAAACGATGCTGCAAAAGCGGTTTAATTTCTGTTAAGGTTTCTGTTTCCGGCTTTATACTGGCATCAAATCTTGGCTTTATATATTCCGGTTCACTTTTTGAACGTCTGTATTGTATGAAGAAAAGAATAATAAGGGATATAAACAAAAACCTGATAGCAACCATGTTTAATACGGTTAGTGCAAGACTCACTATTCCTATCCAAAATAAAACTTTGCCAATCAGTCCATGGTAATTTTTCCAACCTAGAAATATAAGAAATCCGAGGAACAGGGTGTTAAACAAAAATCCCCCGCCAAAAAACATTAATTCAACTAGAAGAATCGCCAAAGTAATCATGATGATCCAATTTACCGTATTTGTTGACAGTTTCTTCAGCATGATGGTGGCCTCCTTCTAGTTGAGTGTTTGGGGCAAGGTTTGACTAGGTATTGTTCGCATTTTTGAGTGTTACAAAAACGCTGAAACGTCTTTTTCTATCATATCACTTATACTCTAATACCGTATTATTTTGTTGGAAATTACGATTTTTCTCTAAGGCTGCGATTTTACTATCAATCGTATGGTGATAATAATCACGGTTTAATTTATGTTCTAATCCCTCGATGTAACGCTCCATCTCTCCAAATTTCGAGTAAGGTTCTTCGACGGTTTCTTCTGTTATCCTACTCATTTGGTGACGCGCTTTGGCGACATTTTCACGTCCCATAAGTTCCATGCGTTTTATACGCATATCCTTCAATTTGTGCATCATTTCTTCGTACTTTTTCTCTAGGGCTTCAAGCTGCTTCATCGCTTCTATTTGGCTTAATGTTAATCGCTCCGCCCGTTCTGAGTATTCTTCATATTCTTGCTGGACGAATTGAGTCAACTCCGATTCCCCTGCTTCTTTGGCTATTTCCAGCTGGCGCTTTCGCTTCTCAGCCATCTCTTCTGCCAGCAGTCGTTCACGTGAAAACTCTTCTTTTAAACGGTGCTGTCTTTCCACTAACACACGTACTTTTTCCGTTTCTTGCTCACTTTGCCTTAAATAATGATTCAAGGCTGAAATTGGATTTTTTTCTTCTTTTTTATCCATCATTCCGTGCAAATCACTCGCTACCGTTTCCTTCATTCTGGTAAATATATTTGACATGATATTCTCTCCTCGTAAATTTATTTAAATACAATCCGCTTTTAGACTTTTGTCTGGTATTAATATTAATTTTTTAGCTCTGCCCACTCTCGTTCAAAGTTCACAAATGGGTCTTCTGTTTTTGAAGCTTTCTCCGCTTTTTCTTCCTTATCTCCGCGAAACATAACATACAGCAAATAAAGAGCTAAAACTCCCACAAGCGCAAATATATTAGAGACCGTCATACTTATAATACGATTAGCCCTAGAACGATCCAAACCACCTTCGAGAAAGTAGATTCTGACTTTATAAACTGTTTGTAAATGACATAGAGTAAAAACAAGCTTATGCCAATCAAGATTAATGGTCCTAAATTTGCTAAAAATACAAACACTGCCGCAATTCCTAGCACAAACATGAGAAATGATTTCATTGTTTCTCCTCCTTTCTTATTTCTTATCTTCATCTTATCTGGAAACCTTTGTCGGTATAATGTTCCTGAGTATTATCTTTCATAAGACTTAAGGCGTAATTTAGAAGAAAAGCAAAGGTGACAATGAAGAGCGTCATTATTTCACACGCATAAAATCGACTTCCTAATAACCTAAAATGCCTGACAAATTACCGGATAATTTGTCAGGCATTTTAGGTATAGCTGTTTTCCAAAATTAATTGGATATTTATGTTAAAATTTAACTAAAAGTATAAAATGACTTTTCATTCTGTTTGAACTATGCACGGGACTTATCTTAAGTTTGTTTACGAGGAGGGAGATTATTGTGAAGGCAATTCTTTTTCATACGGTTTATTTCATCGCCCTTATTATCCTATCTATCTTTTCCTTTGCTATTTTATTTGGTTTTGGATTTGTAGGAGAGATTAACATATATGTATTACTTACTCCTTCTGTCTTAAGTGCGTTGTGGATCAGTGGTTATTTATGGATTTCCCTTCATTTAGAATCATATCCAAATAGTGTGAATCACTTTTTTCGACTGAAAAGTTGGGAATTTATCAGTCTTTTCCTTGCGGGTGTATCTACGGTCTTTAGTTTATTTTTAACAACTTTGTTTCCCATACCTATTGAATCTGCTCCATTATGGATGTTTCTTGGAACACCCGTTATGATGCTTGTTATTTGGTACTGGCTCTTTTACAGGTATGCAAAGAACAAAAATAAAAGCAAACATACTCAGTCGGTGATGAATTTGATTTTATTTATCCTTTCTTTAACATATATCTATCAAATTTGCAGTTTTTATATCATTCATATGTTTTAATAAGGTCAATACTATAAAGAATGCTAGATAAGAACTGAGTAGAAAAAGGAACCAAAAATGGCTCCTTTTTTACAAGAATTTATAAGTTGACAGCTATCTTTACGCCACAGTCAAGGGAAGTTCGCCCTCCTTTCGAGTAGCACCTACACGCATTACGTAGTTGCTACTCGGGGTAGCTTTAAAGATCACGCTATGTTTAATAAAAGACGCTTTGCGTTTTTCTTAATTAATGATTACTTGGGTTTTTTAATGACGATTTGCTGCCACGTTTGGAGTTATAATCTTTTCCTTTATTGTTATCGCCACTAGCTACTTCTTGACCAAATTCTGTGTCTAGCTTTCCGCCTCTTTCCGGCGCGCTTTGATTTTTACTGCCACCTTTATTATTACGCTTAGTCATCATTAACACCTCCTATTTTTACACGCCTTGTTATCATTCCAAAGTTGAACTTGTTTCATTACGAACCACCTATAAAAGTAATGGGAATTATTGACGACTGATTAGGATAAAATAATTTATAAATCCCCGCAAAAAAAAAAAGAGACTGATTTAATTCAGCCTCTTCTAGAAATATAATTTGGTTGTTGTTATTTTACTTGTTAAGCTAGTTACTTTTTCCAGTACTTTTCGTTGATATGCTTTGATAAGTTGATTACTTATTGGTCGCTCCGTTGGCAGAATATCTTCATCTACCTGCTTCAAAGGAACAATTTCCATATTCGTACTCGTCACAAATGCCTCGTCTGCTTGTTTAAGATCATCAAGTGTAAAAGTTTTCTCAACGACTTTTATGTTTCTCTCTTTTGCTAATTCCATAACTATTTGTCTAGTAATTCCATGTAAAATACCATCTAACGCCGGATATGTCGCTAATACTCCATTTTTTACGATAAAGAGATTACTGCTGCATCCTTCTTTCACAATCCCATTGTCATGGTAAACCGCTTCTTGACAGCCATTTGTGATAGCTTTTTGCTTTGCCATCACATTAGGTAATAGATTAAGAGATTTGATATAGCATTTTTTCCAACGATCGTCTTCTACTGTTAAAACATTAATTCCTTCAGTCCGGACTTGACTGGAGATAATTTTTGCTCTTCTAACAGTCATCGAAAAAACAGAGTTTGGTTGATCTGGATAGTGATGCTGACGACTGTGAATTCCACGGGTAATCTGCATATATATTTCTGCTTCCTCCATGTCAGACCTGCGAAGTCCTTCCATGCATAATTCTTTTATTTCAGCAACAGAAAAAGGTAATTGAAGCTCAATTGCAGCCGCACTTTTTTTGAGCCGCTGCATATGAGCATCCAAATAAAACGGGACGCCATGGTAGACGCGAATTACTTCGTAAATGCCATCACCAAATTGATGGCCACGTTCCTGAATTGGTACCACTTTTTCATTCATATCTACAAATTGATCATTGTAAAAAGCAATCTCTTGCATGTCATCACCTCTATGGGGGACAGACCCCCCATTATTTGGAAAACAGTTATTTTTTCAATTCTGCTATTCTTAATTGGACTTTTTCACGTTGAGCTGTGTAGTCTTTTTCTTTTTCTCGTTCTTCAGCAACCACACTTTCAGGTGCTTTTTTGATGAAGCCTTCGTTTCCTAGTTTTTTCTGAAGTCTGATTACTTCTCCATCTAAACGTTTTACTTCTTTGTTTAATCTATCTATTTCGGCATCAAGATCCAAAAGTCCTTCAAGCGGCATGTAAAGTTCAACGCCTGATAAAATGGAACTCATTGATTTCTCTGGTGCCTCTAAGTCTGTCGAGATAACTAATTCACTTGGGTTACAGAAACGCTGCAAGTATGACTTTCCACGTTCCAACTGCGCCAGCACATTAGAAGAGTTTGCTTTAATGTAGAGCTTAATTTCTCTGCTCATCGAAACATTCAATTCTGAACGGGTATTTCTAACAGAGCGAATGATCTCTTGCAAAAGTTGCATATCTTTTACAGACTCGGTGTCCATAAGGGACTCTTCTTTCACCGGCCATGAAGCAATCGTAATCGATTCGCCTTTATGAGGAAGGTGTTGCCAAACCTCTTCCGTAATAAAAGGCATAAACGGATGTAACAATCTCATCGTTTCATCTAATACATAGGCAAGAATGGATCGCGTCGTATGCTTGGCTTCTTCGTTTTCCCCATTTAACGGTAACTTTGCCATTTCAATGTACCAATCACAGAAATCATCCCAAATAAAGTTATACAACGATCGTCCAACTTCACCAAACTCATACGTATCAATAAATTTGGTAACGTGATCAGTTGTTTCCTGTAACCGGGTAAGAATCCACTTATCTGCGATAGATTTTTTGCCGCTAATATCAATCTCTTTATACTTTAATCCATCCATATTCATTAACGCAAAACGGGATGCATTCCAGATCTTATTCGCAAAGTTCCAGTTCGCCTCAACCTTTTCCCAATAAAAACGAAGGTCATTCCCTGGAGAACTGCCAGTGCTGATGAAAAAGCGAAGAGCATCTGCTCCGTACTTATCAATCACTTCAAGTGGATCAACACCATTTCCTAAGGATTTACTCATTTTACGACCTTGTTCGTCACGAATAAGCCCATGGATTAACACATCTTTAAACGGTCTTTCATCAGTGAAATGTATTCCTTGGAAAATCATGCGAGCCACCCAGAAATAGATGATGTCGTATCCTGTAACGAGTGCGTTAGTCGAGTAATGCCTTTGGAAATCTTCTGCATCCACGTTCGGCCAGCCCATTGTAGAGAAAGGCCATAACGCAGAGCTGAACCACGTATCTAATACATCTTCATCCTGCTCCCAATTTTCAATATCCTCAGGTGCTGTTCTTCCAACATAAATTTCATCTGTTTCTTTATGATGCCATGCCGGAATCCGGTGACCCCACCATAATTGACGGGAAATGCACCAATCTCTGATATTTTCGATCCAGTGCATATATGTTTTTTCAAATCGTTCTGGAACAAAGTTTACTTTTCCTTCACTTTTCTGCAATTCAATCGCTTGTTCCGCTAATGGTCCCATTTTAACAAACCATTGTGTAGAAAGGTATGGCTCCACAACAGCGCCGCTTCGTTCCGAATGTCCAACACTGTGCGCATGTTCTTCAATATGAAATAAAATCCCATCTTCTTGCAAGTCTTTTACGATTTGCTTCCGACACTCAAAACGATCCATTCCTTGATACTTCCCGGCATTTTCATTCATTTTACCGCCTTCGTCCATGACCAAGACTCGCTCAAGATCATGTCTGTTCCCTATTTCAAAATCGTTCGGATCATGAGCTGGCGTAATCTTCACTGCTCCAGAACCAAATTCCATATCTACATAATCATCTGCAACGATCTCAATTTCTCTTCCTACAATCGGTAAAATTACTTTTTTTCCGATAAGATCTTGATATCGCTCATCTTTAGGATGAACAGCAACAGCTGTATCACCAAGCATTGTTTCCGGACGGGTTGTTGCCACTTCGATATGTCCAGAACCATCAGCGAGCGGATATTTCATATGATAAAAACCACCCTGCACATCCTTATAAATAACCTCAATGTCCGACAGCGCTGTTTTGGTGTCAGGATCCCAGTTTATAATGTATTCTCCACGGTAAATAAGCCCTTCCTCATAAAGACGAACAAATACTTCTTTAACCGCTTCTGACAATCCTTCGTCCAGCGTAAACCGCTCACGGGAATAATCAAGGGATAGACCAAGTTTTGCCCATTGTTCACGAATGAACTCCGCATATTCGGCTTTCCATTCCCATGATTTTTCTATGAATTTTTCTCGGCCTAGATCATAACGAGATGTGCCTTGTTCACGAAGTTTTCCTTCAACTTTAGCTTGTGTTGCAATCCCCGCATGGTCCATCCCAGGCAACCAAAGTGCATCATAGCCTTGCATCCGCTTCACACGGACAAGGATATCCTGTAACGTTGAATCCCAAGCATGACCTAAATGGAGCTTTCCTGTTACGTTCGGTGGTGGAATAACAATGGTATATGGTTCTTTCGTTTTATCACCAGTAGCTTCAAAAAATTTACCGTCGATCCAGTATTTATACCACTTCGCTTCTGTTCCTAACGGATCATACTTAGACGGCATTGAAACTTGATTTTGTTCGTCTGTCATAATAAACTCCTCCTTGAAAACGATTAAATTGCATACAAAAAAACCCCTTCGTCAAAGGACGAAGGGATTATATTCCTCGCGGTACCACCTTTGTTTACAGATCTTCCTAGCAAAACAAACTTTCATTTTCCAAAAAACAAACGAAAACAGATCTGTACACTCAAGGCGTTAACGGGCTGATCCGGCGATAACTACTAAGAAAAGAATCTCTTTTCTGTTCAAAACCACAACTCCAGGGCGACTTTCCATCTTTAACACCAAGAAAACCTCTCAGCAACGATATACGCTGGTTTTCCTCTCTTATGGTTTCGAGATGTACTCTTCCCTTTCCACATTTCATTTTCAACTATATTCGTATTTTACCCCTTATGATTCATATAATCAATAGAGGTTTCATTTTCCATCCAATTTACTATAGGATTACCATAAGAAAAACGGCATAGCCGTCTTTTATCAAATACAGCGTTAGCTTCCGCCGCCATCTCTTAAGTATCAAGGATGGGTTTCCTTTGATACGCGCGGTGTGAAGGTAGCTGCCAATTATATAAATTATCTTTAAATAAATGATATTTAATCCTCTTACACACCAATTAAACAATTTTAGCATAGTCTGCAATATACATGAGGTTGTTATAAAACTTTTTTGCAGAAAAGTAGTCGCCTAGAGCGAATTCAAGGGCTACCCACCTTTTAGAATACACTCTAACATTAAACTGTAGAAATGACTTCAGAGGAAAAGAGGAGGTATCGTTATAATGAGAAAAATCAAGCAACATCACATGTATCGTAAAATGCAGAGAAATATGGGAAGAAAAAGAACTCATTGGCGTTTTCAATATATTGTAGACGGATTTTTTCAAGTGGTGCTTCTTTTAATCATTTTTCAATTTATTCGAACCTTACTCTTGCCAACAACCTTCGACGTAATATTTCTCGGCATTTTAACAGTTATTTACTTATTTCATTATTTTAAGTAGTTAAGAAAAACGCGTAGCGTCTTTTATTAAATGCAACGTTAGCTTCCGCCTCCATAAATTGATAACTTAATTGTTAAAAAACAAACCGCTTGGATATAAACATCCAAGCGGTTTGTTTTATGCTACTGGTATTACTATTTGATGCTAAAATTACTGTGATTTAACACTTTCTACTACAGTATCACACTAGTGGTTTACTTTTACTTCTTCACTTACATTTTCCATTTCCCTTACTCTTTTTTATACATTTCGTTCATCAACCGATGAATTCTTCCCATCGTTAACAAACGACGTTCAAGCTGCTTTACACAAGCGAGTTCAGATATAGTTCGATCTGGCTTCACATAATGGTCCATCATCTGATAAATACTTTCTGGAAATGCTAAATAGCTAATGAATAAGTGTCGCTCATCATCAAAAAGTGCAAATTGTTTTTCATAGATCGCAAGCCAGTGAAGTCCGTCAATGTCATTCCAAGGTTCTTCATGAAAAAAGTGCCGGAAAAGCGTTGCCAGGTCTCTTGCCGGAGAATCAAGTACAGCTTTTTCAAAGTTAATAAAATGTGCTGCACCATAAGGATCAAACAGTGCATGGTTTCGTTTCACACGTCCATGACACAAGACACTTCGGTAACTTTTCAATTCTTTTGCTTTCTCAAGCCATAGGTCTAAATTTCTTTCTGCTTCTTTAGCCATTTGCGAAACTCGTTCGAAATGAGTAAGAAATGCCATTTCAAATGGAGAATAAAACGTATGCGCCTCTATCCTATCTACGAATTTTTCTACCTCAAGTTTCCTTAAATCCCACCTTTTTTTCAAATGGTTATAAGATTCTAATATAGACTCTTCGGAATAATCCTGCACTCTTTCCGTTAACCCATGTAACTTAGCAATTTCTTCAATGAGCGTTTCTTCCGGTTGGACAGGGTGACGAAACTCATGATGGTCCTCGTACCAGGGCATGAGGTAATAGGTGGAATGATCATCCATCGCAAGGTAATCCCCGTATTTTGTAGGAATGATTGGGACAACGAACGGATAGTTCATTCTATCTAGTCGCCGGATAACATGGATAAACCATTCCCCTTCCTCCCGAGTCATTTTTGTTTGTTTCAATGCAAAGGTCCCGTACCGGGTCTCTACTTTAACTATTTTTCCTATCGCTTCTAATTTTTGCGGGAAAAGATCATAGTGAAAGAGGATTGCCCTTATTGACGGTGTAGACAAGGTTTCCTTCATCATTGAACAACCCCCTCTCTGCTATTTACCAACCATCCTGCAACATCTTTGACAAGCCGCCTTGAAATGTCCCACTCCTGCGCAAATGACTGAAAGTGCTGCTCCATTGTTCCAGTACCATCATTATCAAGAGCGTTCGCAACGAATGACCGTAATTCCCAAGGATACAAACAGTTCGCTAATAACGCCGTTCCACGTTCTTCCGAGAGAGGGAAAGTTTCATCAATACCATCTAGTACTTCTTTTATTTTTGCCCCATGTCCCTCTGTATGCCATTCATGGAGCACATTTCTTAAGGCTTCATAACAAGATATTGGTTTCTTTTCACTGGTCTCCCAGAACAGCTTGTGATGAACAGATCTTGCTTGGATAAGCGACTCAATCGGTGGCACGATGTTATGGTAGAAGATATGACTATGATTTTTTAACAGTTCACGAACCTTTGTCACTCTTTTTTTAGCTTCTAGATTCAATTTTTGGAGAATATCCCATTGTGACAGTTCTTCAAAAAAATGAATGTCAAAATCTCTTTCTAGATCGGGAATGATAGGAACTTCTCTATCATCTTCTTCAGCAGCCGTGCATGCGAGATATTCCCCCAGAAACTGCCCTATCTGCTTGGGATGATCGAAAATAGGAAAAGCTTCTTCCACAACATCATGGACCGTAATAAACCCAAGATCAGTCGATAGAACCTTCTCCCCCGTAATTGTCTGAATCATACGATTGGTCATGATACCAGTGTGCTCTGCTAATGCATCTCTCCACTTGATATGCCATGCTAATAAATCTTCTTCTTTCCAAAGTTGAACAGCCTTCATTCCTTTATTCGTATCCATAATTTTCCCTTCAATCATCCATCTAATCGATTGAAAAGGATAACTTCTTTCCAATAGCTCAATCTTAATCATAACTCCTCCCCCTTTCCTTAACTGGTTGAGGAAGATTGTCGACTTGGAATATATAATATTTGCCCTTCAGAAACCTGTTCCTCATCTAAACGATTTGTTCTCATCAGGTGACTCACTTGTAGTTTATAGCGATCAGCAATCATATCCAAAGATTCGCCATCTTGGACAATACACATCCTTAATTTTGAATAAGCTTCTGCTTCATTTGCCATCATCTTTGTTAAATACAGAGCATTTTCATGTTCTCTTTCTTCTTCATCTTTCACATTTGATTCGGTGGATTTTTCCTCATCCTCTAGCTTTTTGGCCTCATTTTTTCGGAAACGACGCGGCGCTTTCACCACTTCTTTTTGATAGTCATTATCATGGGATGCTTCTGGCTCTTCCCTAACTTCTATCGTTTCCTCTTCGTCTAATACGGATCGGAAGCTTACTTTTGGTGCATGATCCTCTTCTTCCTCAACATCGATGGTACCAACTAGTTCTTTCTCATCCAACCACGATGGTTCTCGTTTGATTTCTGTAACCGGTTCTTGGAAAGTCAATTCATTTTCTTGACTTTCTTCTTCTTCACTTGAATCTTCCTCTTCAGAACCTTCTGATGACTCACTAACACCAAACAGTTGATCCGGTTCCTTCTCATCCACTTTCCTTACTTGCTCAAACGTAAAGGACCTATCCTCACGTGCAAGCTCTTTCTCTGTGCTTTCTTCTGCGTCATCAGAAGTTGAGACTGGTTCTTCGGCTCTCACACCAGAAATAGATAGATCAGCGGTAATTTCCAGAAAACCTTTCTCAGGCATAACATAATCGAATTCATTTATTTCCACAGAAATATCTTCAAGGCGAGCTACACGTTCTCTAGGGATAGTTACTTCAATCGGGAACTCGTGCCGGATTTCACCAATTCCTTCCTCAGATAACGATACCTCTTCCACGGATCGGAAGGCTGACTGATCAACAAGGGACGATGCCTGATTCCCCGTAGATTCTTCCTTTTCTAAGGGGCGATATTCACCAAACAGTTGAAGTACGCCTTTTACAGTTACTTCATCTTCCTTTTCATCCACGTCGATAACCGGTTCTAAGGATAGTGTCAATAATTCATCTAGTTTTTTCCCTCGATCAAGCCAAATCCCTTCTTTCATGGGAAAGGATAACGATGTAGACCCTTCATTATTCAATATGATTCCTCCTCTTTTCCATCCTGCTAAATCTCACTACTATTGAGCACTTTAGCTTGTTGTCCAACTTCTGAACGAACAAAGACTCATACGATACACTTGTATGTAAAAAGGAAGTCAGTTATGCCTAATAAGAGAATATGAGGATAGAGAAGTAAAGACGGAGGATAAAAATATTAATGTCGCTATCAGAGGATATTCCTAAGGACACTGAAAAAGTCGATGTTTACTTTTTCAGTGTCCTTGTCATCTATATCTCTGAAAATAACTTTAAAAAATGCCGATGAGATCCTTTTATTTTTTCCGGAAGTTCATTCAAAGAATAATATTTTAAGTCTAACGTTTCTTCGTTATCAATGACTAATTCACCTGTAAAGTTTTCCGTATAAAACAGTGCGGCGATAACATAAAAGGGGTCCCCATTTGGTGCCACTACATAATACTCTTTTCCGGAGAACACATCTATTTTGTTCAGGTCCTCTATTTCAATCCGCAAGCCTGTTTCCTCAAAACTTTCTCCTCTCTCCATCAGCCCACCTGGAAGTCCCCAGTCTCCGTCATCTCGCTTTTGTAATAAAACTTGATTTTCTTTCATTAAAATCACTGTCGATCCTGGTAAGATTAGCGGTTCTTGCCCTACGTGATCCCGTAACATTTTATAATAACTCATTTTCTATCATGCTCCATTTCAAAATAAGATTTTTTTTGTCGCGTTTGTCTTTTAACATTCGGTTATTAATCCTCACCTATGGTCATAATAACGGTTAGTCAAAGTTTACTATAAAATTGGTAACGAAGGAGTGAATTTCATGTCTTCCGATCAATACCGTAAAGAAATGGATACGTTGGGTGTCGTACTGGTTCCTGCTTCCGCGTATTATGGATCTCAAACTCAACGTGCCATAGGAAACTTTCCAATAAGTAATAAAACATTACCCCGGTCTTTTATTAGAGCTCAAGGGATCATTAAGTCTTCTGCAGCTTTAACAAACATGGAATTAGGAAAACTACCTAAAGAAACGGCTAATGCCATTATAGAAGCATCTGAAGAAGTTATCCAAGGGAAATGGGATGACCAATTTAAAGTGGATGTTTACCAAGCCGGTGCTGGAACCTCTCAAAATATGAATGCAAATGAGGTTATTGGAAACCGTGCTACTGAATTATTAAAGAATTCCTCCAATGGACCAGTGGGATCTTTTCGAGTCCATCCAAATGATCACGTCAACATGGCCCAATCAACAAACGATACTTTTCCGTCTGCACTTCATATAGCAGCAGTTGAAAATATCACTAGTAAACTTATGCCTGCACTGTTAGATTTACAACAGGCACTTCAAGATAAATCAGTTGAATTTATGCCGATATTGAAATCCGGCAGAACTCATTTACACGATGCAGTTCCTATTCGATTAGGACAAGAATTCTCCGGTTTTGCAAGCACTATTCAATCGATTTATACCCAAATTGAAGCTACTCTAGACCCATTATATGAAATCGGTCTTGGCGGAAATGCAATTGGAACAGTCATCAACACTCATCCGGATTATCCAAAAAAAGTAGTCGAGGTCATTAGTAATCGATTAGAAATGCCTTTCCGACAACCTAGTAATATGTTTAGTTTTATGCAAAATAGAAATGCCGCGATTCATACCATGGCGGCACTGAAAGAACTGGCCGTCCATCTAATTAAAATTACTAGCGACCTGCGACTATTAAGCTCAGGTCCTCGAACAGGATTAGCTGAAATCAGCCTTCCTCCTGTCCAACCTGGGTCGACCATTATGCCCGGAAAGGTTAACCCGGCAATCTTAGAAATGGTCCATATGGTATGCTGCCAAGTCATCGGTTATGAAACAGCCATAGCTACAGCCGGAATAGCCAGCCAGTTGGAAATCAATGTGATGATGCCGCTCATTGCACACACTTTTCTAGATTCCATTGAAATTATGTCAAATGCTATATCGACACTTGTTGCAAAATGTATCCTTGGCATCCAAGCAGATGAAGCAGTATGTAAAACGTTTATGGAATCGAGCTTATCTCTTGTAACAGGACTTAATCCAATTATGGGTTATGACCTTGCTGCAAAAATCGGGATGCAGGCGGATATCGAGAATAAAACCTTGAAGCAGGTGCTTCTAGAAATGGGAGTACTAACAGATGAAGTGGAAAAAGCGATCACGCATGAGGGACTGATTTAAATCGAGATGGCTTTTTTATTAAAAAATTAGTCTTGTTTTTCTAGATAAGGGTCAGGAGACGAGTGTTTTTTCTGTAGTTATTTTCTATGGTGACACTGAGTCCGGTTGATCTCCCTGAAAACATCGCTTAGAAACACTCAGGCGCGCTCTCTTGTCTGAATGTCACTATCATTGTTGGTTAGTGACACTCACACGGCTGAAGACAGTTGAGAGTACCTATCCGGGCATTTTGGTGACATCCACATCCAAGTGCCAATGTGAGTGTCACTAAAAAAACAATCAAAAAAAAGATCCCTTAAAAGAATGACACATTCTTCAAGGGATCTTATTCCTGTTATTTTTGAATTTGAGCAAAAGCTTTCTCTGCTGCATCAATTGTTTGATTAATATCTTGTTCCGTATGCTTTGTTGACAAGAACATCCCTTCAAATTGGGAAGGAGCGATGGATACTCCACTCTCGAGCATAAGCCGGAAATACTGTTTAAACATATCTAAATTTGACGACGACGCTGTTTCAAAATTAATTACTTTTTCATTCGTAAAGAAGAAACCTACCATTGATCCTGCTCTCGTTACATAATGAGGGATATTATGTTTAGCTGCTGCTGCTGCCAAACCTTCTGCAAGTTGTTTCCCCAATTTGTCAAAGTGCTCATAGCTTTCTTTCGTTAACTGACTTAATGTTTCGTAACCAGCTGTCATTGCCAACGGATTTCCGGAAAGTGTGCCAGCTTGATAAATGTCTCCAGCCGGAGCAATTCGCTCCATGATTTCTCTTTTACCACCAAAAGCACCTACAGGAAGACCGCCCCCAATAACTTTTCCTAAACAAGTTAGATCCGGTGTTACGCCAAGTTCTCCCTGCGCACAGTTGTAACCGACACGGAATCCGGTCATTACCTCA
The DNA here is from genome assembly GCF_051262595.1 of Salipaludibacillus sp. CF4.18. Lineage (NCBI taxonomy): Bacteria > Bacillati > Bacillota > Bacilli > Caryophanales > Bacillaceae > Salipaludibacillus > Salipaludibacillus sp. CF4.18. The sequence goes on along the minus strand of NZ_JBIMEV010000010.1, from coordinate 84,584 downwards.
TCCATAATCATTAATGAACCGTGTTCTTCCGTAACTGCTCGTACACCTTCTAAAAATCCAGGTTCAGGTCGAACAACACCCATATTACCGGCTACTGGCTCTAAAATTACAGCAGCAATGTCGTCACCATAGTTTTCGAAAGCAACCTTTAAACTTTCTAAATCATTGTAAGGGACCGTTAGCGTTGTTGCTGCCACTGATTTGGGTACACCAGGGCTATCAGGAAGCCCCAACGTCGCGACACCGGATCCTGCTTTAATTAATAATGAATCCCCGTGTCCGTGATAACAGCCTTCAAATTTCAAGATCTTATCACGTCCTGTATAACCTCTCGCTAACCGTAGTGCACTCATCGTCGCCTCTGTTCCTGAGTTGACCATTCGCACAACCTCTATCGACGGAACGCGCTCAATCACTAGTTTTGCAAGCTTTGATTCCATTTCATGAGGAGCCCCGAAGCTCGTCCCTTTTTCTGCGACAGCTTTTATTGCGTCTACCACTTGGTCATCTGCGTGACCGTGAACCAGTGGTCCCCATGAAAGAATATAATCAATATATTCATTGCCATCGATATCCCAAATATGAGAACCTTTTCCGTGGTCCATATAAATAGGATCCATGTTTACTGATTTAAATGCTCGTACGGGACTATTTACCCCGCCTGGCATTAGTGGCTTTGCTTCGTTAAATGCTTCGACAGATTTACTCCAATTCATGCATGTTTCCACCTTTCTATTAGTTACTTTCGTTCAACCAAGCTGCTGCGTCTTTTGCAAAATAAGTCAGGATCATATCTGCACCGGCGCGTTTCATACTTGTTAGTTTCTCCAATACTACTTCTTTCTCATCAATCCAGCCGTTTTGTGCGGCAGCCTTCACCATCGCATATTCCCCGCTGACGTTATAGGCAACGATTGGCAAATCATGACGATCACGAATGTCCCGGATAATATCGAGATAGGACAGAGCAGGTTTCACAATTAAAAAGTCCGCTCCTTCATCGACATCCGATTGTGCTTCACGGAAAGCTTCACGTCTGTTCGCTGGGTCCATTTGGTATGTTTTACGGTCACCAGACTTCGGCGAACTATTCGCAGCATCACGGAACGGTCCGTAAAATGCTGAAGCATATTTCACAGCATAGCTCATAATCGGAATGTCTTCATAGCCTGCTTGATCCAACCCTGCACGGATGGCTGAAACAAAACCATCCATCATATTTGACGGTGCAATAATATCTGCACCCGCCTCTGCTTGGGATACGGCTGTCTTTGCGAGTAATGCCAGTGATTCATCATTAAGGATTTTTCCATCCTCCACTACCCCACAGTGTCCATGGTCTGTAAATTGACAAAGACACGTATCAGCGATCACCGTTAACTCCGGATGGCTAGCTTTAATTTGTCTTGTTGCTCTTTGAACAATTCCATTTGTATCATATGCACACGAACCTACATCATCTTTCTCATCAGGAAGGCCAAATAAAATAATCGACTGAATGCCTCTTTCAACGGCTTCATCTACTTCTCCGTTTAATAAGTCAAGAGAGCGGTGATAAACACCCGGCATAGATGCTACCTCATTTTTTACATTTTTGCCTTCTACAACAAAAAGAGGATAGATAAAATCTTCTGTGCGAAGATGTGTTTCTCGGACACTCGAACGGATTCCAGCAGTCCTTCTTAACCTGCGGTGACGACGGAATTCAGCATTTTCCATTGTATTTCCTCCTTCAAAACGTTATGTATTTTTTTCAATTAATGCCAGAACGGCTTCCAGTGTATATGTTTTAGGTACAAGGATGTTACTTACATCATATCGCGAAAGTGCCTCTTCTGTCACACGCCCTATCACTGCTATCGTTAAAGTTTCTTTTACGTATGCTTTGTTTTCGCTTGTGATTTGTTCAAAAAAGGACCACACAGCAGAGGGGCTTGTGAGAATAACGACATCGACAGATTTTTTATAAATGATTTCATTCAATTCTTCTTGAAACTGCTTATTTATTGTTGTTTCATAGGCAACCATTTCACTAACATGGCGATCTGACAGCTTCAATTTATCCACTAATACTTTTCTTGATAAGTTGCTTCTAGGATAAAAAAAGGTCTCCCCTTTACTAGTATGATCAATTAGTTTTTCTGCTAAGTGCTCTGCATCAAAATCTCGTGGATACAAATCGACGTTAAACCCTTTTTTTTCTACGGCGGCCTTTGTCTTCGAGCCCACTACTGCAATTTTTCGCTGCATGATAATTTCACGGAAAGGCATATTTCCTGCTATCATCGCATTCATTGTAAACTCGAAGCTATTTGCACTCGTGAAAATAAGCCAATCACAGTGCATTACTTGTTGAAGCTGACGATTTCTTTCAAGAAAATTTTCAGGTTCTTTAATCGCAATAAGGGGAATTTCTATTGAAATTCCCCCTCGTTTTTCGATCATTTCAGTTAACGAAGCAGCTTGATGAGTCGCTCTCGTGTTTAATACTGTTACACCTTGGAGTGCTTTCATCGTGTATCCCCTCAGTTATTGATCTAATTCAGCTTTTACTTTATCGAGTACTTCTTTTGCACCCTGATTTAACATTTTTTCAGCAACTTCTTTCCCGATTGCAATAGGATCCTGTCCTACAATGTTTTCTTTGAAAATGATTTTTCCATCGGGTGATCCTACTAGGGCAGTTAAACTCACCTGACCGTCTTCTTGTAACACGGCATATCCGCCAATCGGAACCTGGCAGCCGCCTTCAACTGTATGAAGAAAAGAGCGTTCCGCAGAAACAGTTCTTGCAGTATCCGGATGATTGATTTTATCTAGCAATTGTAATAAATCTTCATCATCTGCTCGGCATTCGATACCTAAAGCTCCTTGTCCTACTGCAGGTAAGCAGGTTTCCGGATCGAGATACTCGGTAACCAAGTCTTTCTCTTTCGTCCATCCTACTCGCTCAAGTCCAGCTGCAGCTAGAATGATTGCATCGAAGTTCTCTTCTCTACACTTACGTAGCCGGGTATCAATATTCCCCCGAATCCATTGAATTTCCAAATCCGGACGACTTGCTAATACTTGCGCACTTCGTCTTAAGCTGCTTGTACCTACAATTGATCCTGGCGGCAGTTCCATCAGCTTTTCACCACTGTTAGAGATAAATGCATCCCGAGGATCAACACGGTCCGGGACTGCTCCGATTATGAGTCCTTCTGCCATTTCTGAAGGTAAATCCTTCATACTATGTACTGCCATATCAATCTCACCATCATACATGGCTTTCTCAATTTCTTTTACAAACAATCCTTTTCCGCCAACTTTTGATAGTGTAACATCAAGGATTTGATCTCCCTTTGTGACAATTTCTTTAATTTCAAATTCGTATGGAAGATTTAATTCGTTTAGTTGGTCAATAACCCATCTTGTTTGGGTCATCGCTAAATTACTTCGTCTTGAACCAATAACTACTTTTCTCATAACAACCTCCGTTTTGCCTAGATCACGTTTTTACCAAATATGAAATTCTGAAAATGAGCTGGATAAAAAGTAATTGATTAACAACACTAGAAATGCAGCAATGTTAAGTAGCGCCAGTTCATATCCTCTTCTCTTTTTCACCTGATATTGAAAAAGGTATACCCCATAAACAAATAATACGATAAAAGAACTTAATACCTTCACATCGTTCCATGGAATTGTCTCTACGGTTACCCACGCCCAGATGACACCTAAAATAAGACCAATGAGCATAAGAGGAAAACCTACCAGGTTAAATATAAAAGACCTTCTTTCTAAATTGGATAAATTTCCTGTTCGGGACATTCGTTTTCCCCAGAGCTTTCTCTTCAGCATTTGGTGTTGCAGAAAATAGAGCATAGAGAACGCAAAGGAGAGCGTAAACATCCCATAGGAAAGAAGTAATACAACTACATGAATGATCAGGAGTTCTAATATAAATAATTCAGATAATCGGCTGGATATATCTCCTGCCGGGGCGAATAAACTGATCGTTAATATTGAGAACCCTACAAGATTCACGACAAATACTAAGAAATCCATCTTGTATAACCGATTTATGATTAATGCAATCGTAACCAGTATAAAGGCATAGAAAAACATCCCCTCAAATATTGTCATGATGGGAAATCGGTCGTATTTAATCATTCTCATCAAAATAAACAAGAGTTGTAATACCCAAACACTAGAAAGCAACCAGAAGGCAGCACGATTCACCTTCTGGTTGTTTTGGATAAAGTCAATGAAATAACCTAGCACACTCAAACTGTAGAAAACGATAGTGAGGACATATAACAGATTTAATCCGAACATAATGTATCCTCTCTAGATAGAGCGAACAACCGCTTCATTTTGCGCAGCCAATTTTGACTTTTTCTTTTCAATATTCCACTCTCGCTCAACTTTGTTAATCTTTATATTACACGCAAGAACATTCTCTTGTTCACTAAGTTTTTCCTCTAAAGCAAATACTTTCGTCATGTACGCCAGAAGTTCCTCTGACTGATCTTCATCAGGAATCTCTTTGATTGCTGTTATTGGATCGCGCAGTAACTGGTTGATAATACTCTTCATATGTTTTCGAATTAATTTCTTTTCACGTTCAGAAAGACTCGTTAGCTTTCTTTCTAAACTTTGCATCGTTTCAAGTTGAATAGAAGTAGCCTTGTCACGAAGTGCCGATATAAGAGGGACTACCCCTAATTTATCCAGCCATTGACTAAATTCAACAAGCTCTTCTTCCAGCATCAATTCAATCTTTTCAGCTTCCTGTTTTCGTTCTTCCAAATTAGCAGCAACGATTCCTTGCAGATCGTCAATATCATATAAATAGACATTTTCAAGATCTGCCAAGTCAGGATCCAAATCTCTTGGAACAGCAATATCCACTAAAAATAACGGGCGGCCATTTCGCTTGCGGATCAATTCTTGTACATCCTTTTTCCGGATGACATAATCCTTTGATCCTGTTGAGGTAATTACGATATCCGTCGTTTCAAGAGAACTTTTGAGCTGATCCATACTGCCTGCCCGTCCAAAAAACTTCGTGGCTAATTCTTCGGCTTTCCCTTTTGTTCTATTAATGACTGTAATATCATTTACACCACTGGATGACAAGTGCTTAGCAGTGAGTTCACTCATTTTACCCGCACCCATGATGAGGACCTTTTTATTAGAAAAGTCGCCAAAAATCTTTTTACCAAGTTCCACTGCAGCATAACTGACAGACACGGCGTTCTCCCCGATAGCTGTTTCAGAATGTGCCCTTTTCGCAAGTGTAATAGCTTGCTTAAATAAATGATTGAAAATTGTACCCGTTGTTTGCTGGCTTTGAGCAGCTAAAAAGCTGGAACGGACCTGACCTAAAATTTGTGTTTCCCCAAGAATCATAGAGTCCAACCCGCAACTTACACGAAACAAATGTTCAATCGCATGCTCATCTTCTCTGATTTGAAGGTAATGACTGAATTCTTCTTTAGGAATGTTAAACCACTCCGAAAGGAAAACCTTTGTATAGTAACGGCCGGTATGGAGCTGGTCGGCTACAACGTATAATTCTGTGCGATTACAGGTTGAAACAACCACGCACTCTAAAATGCTTTTGGAGTCTCTAAGCTTTGGTAAAGCTTTTTCCAAATCATCCTGGAAAGAAAATTTTTCTCGTATTTCAACTGGCGTTGATTTATAATTCAAACTGACTGCTAGGATGTGCAAAACCGTCACCCCCCTGACTTTAGAACCGACATCCATTTTACATGGTATTTCTTTAAATGACAATATAGTCGTTTATTTTTATTCTTTTCATTATTTGCTAAATGATAACTCGTATTACATTATAACATTTTTAATCTATAAGTATTTAGGTAAATGCTCAAGTAATATGACTTTTTTGTGAAAGTTGATAAAAACGAATACTTTCACCTTAGATATTACCAGTAAAAGTCACGGGTTACTTTTAAAAAAGATGCTGAAAAAAGTATATGTATACAAGTTCTTAGATTACCACTATTTCATGTCTAATTCAATAAAAACTTAGCCAAAAGCAACTTTAAAAGGCATTCTGATCACTTTTTTTTAATCTGCTTTTTTATCTTTCCCAACAAGAGGTTAATTACACTTCGTTTTGGGAAATAAGCTTAGAGAGCTGCCTGAAGCTGATTCCATTGTTACTGTCCTTTTATAAACAACCATTCAAAAAAAAACAACCTAGGAGAATGATAATATGAAATCTAAACAAGCTTTACCAGGATTAATTTTAGTCATCATCGGTATTTATTATTTATCTCAACAATTTGCTTTTTCATTACCTTATACAGAAATTGTTCTGAAGTGGCCATCTATTTTATTCTTAATTGGAATGATTCTTTCTTGGCAAGGATTCTCAAATAAGGATGATAGTAAAATGTTTTCGGGGATAGTGCTATTAGGTCTTGGTACCTTATTCCACGGTATCCACACATTCGGCTATTGGAATTACAATTGGCCTTATTTCACCTTAATCATTTCGTTCGCTTTCTTCATGAAATACTTTGTGAATAAACGTGATGGCATAACACCTGCTATTATCCTTTTGCTGATTTCAGCCAGTGCTTTATTTCTGCCCCAATTGATAGCACGTTACCAAAACCTAATGACGGGTTATGAATCCTATTGGCCGGTAATTTTAATTATAATAGGCATCTACTTATTATTTTTCAAGAAGAGATAACAAAAACGAAAGCGTCCGCCTAGAGCGTATTAGAGCTCATCTGTTCAAAAAGTAACACCATTCTCTAAGAAAAGATAAAGATAGTCTCAAACAATATCTATATACTTTTTGAGGCTATCTCTTATAGCACTTTACTTAAAAATTCTTTTGTTCTTTGTTCTTGTGGCTGATCAAAAAGTTCTTTCGAATTTCCCCGCTCTACAATACACCCGTCATGCATATAAATCGTATAATCAGCCACTTCTTTTGCAAAGCCCATTTCATGGGTCACGATGATCATCGTCATTCCTTCCTTTGCAAGGTCCTTCATTGTTTCTAATACTTCACCGACGAGTTCAGGGTCTAACGCTGACGTTGGTTCATCAAACAGCATAATATCAGGCTTCATTGCCAATGCCCTGGCTATTGCAACACGTTGTTTTTGCCCACCGGAAAGTGTCGATGGATAGACATCGTATTTATCTTCTAAACCCACTTTATCCAACAATGCTTTTCCTTCAGATACTGCTGTCGCTTTTTTGACTTTTCTAACCATAATTGGAGCTTCTATCACATTTTCTAAAACAGTTTTATGAGGGAAAAGGTTAAAATGCTGGAAGACCATACCTACCTTTTGCCGTACTTTATTTAAATTATGTGTATCAGGTTCAATCTGGTCCCCACCAAAAATTATCTTACCAGTATCTTTGATTTCTAAGAAGTTCATACAACGAAGCAAAGTACTTTTCCCTGAGCCGCTTGCTCCAATCAGACATAACACATCTTTTTCATTCACAGTCAGGTCGATGTCCTTCAACACATGTAACTCCCCGAAGGATTTATTTAGTTTTTCCACCCGAATCATTTCTTTCATGATGTTCCTCCTCATTTGCATCTTCTTTTTCTGTATTCTTTGAAATTAACGTTATCAGTATTTTTTAGGATTCTCAACAAATAGCATCCAACTAGACTATCTAGTAAAAAAAAGCCCACAGAAATAGTTTTCCTGTAGACCTTTTGAATATATTATTCTTCCTTTGCTGGTTCTTCTTCGTCTTCATCCGATAAATCACGTTCTTTATCCGAATAGAGTAACGCGTTAATTTCTTTCCATGCCCGATCTTTTCCATAGCTTGTTTCCGAGGAAAAAAGAATTACAGTATCTTCTTCCTCTACTTGCAAATCTTCTTTAATTATTTTCACATGTTTATCCCATTTTCCTTTCGGGATTTTGTCCGCCTTTGTTGCAACGATTAATACAGACAAATCATGGTATTTCAACCAATCATACATTTTCAAGTCATCTTCTGTCGGTTTATGGCGAGCATCTATAAGCAAAACAACACCTTTTAATTGCTCCCTGGTTGAAATATATGTTTCCATCACTCTACCCCAGGCTGCACGTTCACTTTTCGAGACCTTTGCATAGCCATACCCGGGCACATCTACAAAATGAAAGCGACGGTTAATAAAGTAAAAATTCAAGGTCTGTGTTTTTCCTGGTTGTTGAGATGTCCGGGCTAATCCTTTTCTCGTCAAAAGAGTGTTTATAAACGAGGATTTCCCAACATTTGAACGTCCAGAAAGAGCCACTTCTGGAAATGGCCCTTCTGGAAACTGAAACTTCTTTGCGGCACTTATAATTAATTCTGCGTTTGATATTTTCATTTTTTATTCCCTACCAATGCGTGTTTTAAGACTTCATCTAAGTGTGAAACAGGAATGAACGTTAAGTCCTTTCGCACACTTTCCGGAATGTCTTCTAAATCTTTCTCGTTTTCTTTCGGCATAATTATATGCGTGAGACCTGCTCTGTGGGCACTCATCGATTTTTCTTTTAATCCACCGATTGGAAGCACTCGTCCACGAAGGGTAATTTCTCCTGTCATACCAACTTCACGCCGAACTGCTCGATTTGTTAAGGCGGAAATTAGCGCTGTTGCCATCGTAATTCCAGCTGAAGGTCCATCCTTTGGTGTTGCTCCTTCTGGTACATGAATGTGAATATCGTTATGCTCATTAAAGGTTGGATCTATGTTCAGCTCCTCTGACTTCGAGCGAATATAACTAAACGCCGCTTGCGCAGACTCCTTCATGACATCGCCAAGCTTTCCGGTCAATGTAAGCTTTCCTTTTCCCGGTGATAAAGAAACCTCTATGGATAATGTATCCCCTCCGGCTGTTGTATAAGCAAGTCCGGTAGCCGCACCAATTTGGTCTTCAGATTCAGCTTTACCATAGCTGAATTTTGGTTGACCGAGCATATTTTCAATCGTTTTTTCTGTTACGATCACTTTTTTTCGTTCATTAGAAACAATCATTTTTGCCGCTTTACGACAGATTGTTGCCATTTGACGTTCTAAGTTACGAACCCCGGCTTCTCTTGTGTAGTAACGCACCACTTTTAAAATAGCTTCTTCTTTAACTTGCAGGTTCCCCTTTGTAAGACCATGATCTTTTACTTGTTTCGGTAAAAGGTAAGTTTGGGCAATTTGAAGCTTTTCAAGCTCTGTATACCCTGGAATATGGATAATTTCCATACGGTCCCGTAAAGGAGCAGGGATGCCGCCAATGTTGTTCGCGGTTGTGACAAACATTACTTTTGAAAGATCATATGGTTCCTCAATAAAATGATCGCTAAATGTGTTGTTTTGTTCCGGGTCTAACACTTCGAGAAGTGCAGAGGAAGGATCACCTCTGAAATCATTGGCCATTTTATCGATTTCATCTAATAGAAAAACAGGGTTAATCGTGCTTGCTTTTTTCATCCCTTGTATAATACGTCCCGGCATGGACCCTACATACGTACGACGATGTCCGCGGATTTCTGCTTCATCCCGTACCCCACCCAGTGACATTCGGACAAAGTTTCGGTCTAAAGATCTTGCAATCGAACGAGCCAGCGATGTTTTACCTACGCCCGGAGGACCAGCTAAACATAAAATTGGTCCTTTTAACTCATTCGTAAGCTGTTGTACTGCTAAATATTCCAAGACTCGTTCCTTTACTTTTTCCAAACCGTAATGGTCCTCATCCAATATCTTTTCAGAACGGTGAATATCAAGTAAATCCTCTGTTTCCTCGTGCCATGGTATTTGCGTCAACCATTCAATATAGTTTCGAATGACGGAACTTTCTGCAGAACTTGCCGGCATCTTTTCATAACGTTTTAGTTCTTTAAAAGCCTTTTCCGCAACTGTTTCCGGCATTAAGGCTTCGGTTATTTTTTCGGTTAGTTCTTCAATTTCGCCTTCTTTTCCTTCGCGATCGCCAAGTTCTTTTTGGATGGCCTTCATTTGTTCACGCAAATAGTATTCTTTTTGCGTTTTTTCCATGGACTTCTTCACGCGTTGTCCAATTTTCTTTTCAAGACCGAGCACTTCTTTTTCGTTACTAAGGATCGTTAATATTTGTTTTAAACGGTCCTCTACTGAAAAGGTTTCGAGGATCTGTTGCTTTTGAACGATTTTAAGCGGCAAGTGGGAAGATGTAATATCTGCTAATCTCCCCGGCTCAATAATATCAGCAACAGATGCGAATGTTTCCTGTGATATCTTTTTAGACAGCTTAATATATTGTTCAAATTGATCCAATACATTACGCATTAATGCTTGTTCCTCTACTGTTGCTTCCTGTCGTTCTTCAATTAATTCTACTTCTACTTCGGTATATTCTTCGTTATCGATATAGTTTTCGATAGTGCCTCGTTGAAGACCTTCGACAAGGACTCGAATGGTACCATTCGGAAGCTTCAGCATTTGATTCACTTTAGCTAGTGTTCCTATTGTATAAATATCTTTTTCTTCCGGCTCATCAGTTGAGATCTCCCTTTGAGTAGTCAAGAAAATTTCATGATCCTCAACCATAGCTTTTTCGAGAGCCTGTACTGATTTCTTTCTTCCGACATCTAAATGTAAAACCATCGTAGGGTAGACAAGTAGTCCTCTCAACGGCAGTAAAGCTAATCTCTTTAATTGTTGTTTATCACTCATATGTACGACACCTCCATATGTCTCGTTCTGTTTTATGCTTATTTTCTCTTTGAAAGACATCTTACATCCAAATTTATTAAATAAATTGCTATTTCTTTTTTAAAGGGCTCTACTCCATCTTTCCCCAAACAGAGACTCCAAAAGCTTGTTATTCACTTTTAGTTTAGAAAAAAACGGACGTCATCCTGTATGTGGATCACGCCTTGTCTCTTACATGATTCTCTTGTACAATTCTATCCTATTGTCTCTTCTTTGTCTAACAAAGCAAAGGATGATTGAAGCAGTTCATCTCTTTCTTCTCTTTTTCTATCTTTCACAAGTAATGCTCGATCAAAAACTTGTTTTACGTTTTCCATCGGATAAACTTGAATGCCTTTCATCTCTTCCAATATTTTTTGCATGTTTTCTTTTGGTACTAGAACTTCTTTTATGCCAGCTTCCCTTGCGGCTTCAACTTTGGCTATAACACCGCCGACAGGTTTAACGTCACCATGAATACCTATCTCCCCGGTAATAGCTACATCTGGAGATATTGGTGTATTTGTAATCGCTGAGTATATCGCTGTAATAATGGCAGTACCAGCAGATGGTCCGTCCATCGGTACCCCGCCAGGAAAATTAATGTGTATATCATAATCGGAGACTTTTACACCCATTTGCCGAAGTACGGTAGAAACATTCTCTACAGAACTCTTTGCTGAACTTTTCCGAGTCAGTGTTCTTCCTTCCCCACCAGTACTTTCTTCATCTACCACTCCAGTTACAATACATGCACCTTTTCCCGGATTGTTAATAGCAGTAACCTCTATTCCTAATACCATCCCAACATTAGAGCCCACAACAGCTAGTCCTCGCACAAATCCAACCTTAGGTAAGGTGGATCCTCGTTCATCCATTCTCGGATTGTGCTGGCTAGATTGAATGACCCATTCAATATCAATTTCTTTAATAATTTGTCTACCTTCATTAATCGCTATCCCGGCTGCTAATTGAATCATATTTACTGCTTCACGCCCATTAGAGGCAAATCTTCCTATCCATTCGTAAGAGGGGGTTTCGATATCCATTTTCAGTTGTTGTACAGCTTTTTTCGCTACAGTGACAACTTCATTTGCAGTTAGTGCCCTGAAAAAGACTTCTACGCACCTTGACCGTATCGCTGGAGGTATTTCTTCGGGTCTTCTTGTTGTTGCTGCAATTAACCGGAAATCTGCCGGAAGCCCGTGCTGAAAAATATGATGAATATGTTCAGGGATTTGCTTGTTTTCTTCATGATAATAAGCACTATCTAGTATTACCTTTCGTTCCTCTAAAACCTTTAATAATTTATTTATTTGAATAGAATGTAATTCTCCTATTTCATCAATAAATAGGACTCCCCCGTGTGCTTTTGTTACAGCACCTTGTTTAGGTTGTGGGATACCTGCTTGCCCCATCGCTCCGGCACCTTGATAAATAGGGTCATGAACAGAACCTATTAAAGGATCTGCTATTCCTCTCTCATCGAAACGAGCAGTAGCACCGTCTAACTCTACAAAAACAGAGTTAGGTTTGAACGGAGAATGAGGATTTCTTTTTGCTTCCTCCAGCACTAAACGGGCTGCCGCAGTTTTACCGATACCTGGTGGTCCATAAATGATGACATGCTGTGGGTTTGGTCCACAGATTGCCGCTTGTAATGCCCGTATTCCATTCTCTTGTCCCACGATATCCTGAAAAACTGACGGTCTGATTTTTTCTGATAAAGGTTCATTCAGCCTTACTTTTTGTAACTTGCGAAGTTCTTCCATCTCTTTCTGTGATTGTTTATCAATAGAAACACGGTTACTTCTTTGTGTATGTAGTAAATTCCAAAAATATAACCCAATTACACACCCAAAAAAGAGTTGAATTAATAAAGCTAAAGTTGTAAACGCCATCCTTCATCCTCCTAATATTACATGGTTCACTTAGTCTCTCCCGACCATGTTTAGTTAATCTGTATTTTCGAAGGAGGTAAAAATTGGAGAAGCAATGACGCCTTTTTATAATTTGAATAATTGTTTAGAATTTTAAAAAGAGGTCAGTTCAAATTTATATTAGGCGGACGCTTCCGCGGCCAAAAACTTTGGCCTCCACGCCACCTAAACAGAAAAAACCGCTTAAAAGCCGAGGCCTTCAAGCGGTTTTGATTGTATTATGCACTTTCCTTTGGTTCTTTTTGATCTTTGATTTCTTCCCCATCTTTGGAAAGAAGCGTTGGTCTTTTAAGATCACGGACCGTTTCATCTGTGATGATACATTTAGCAATATCCTCACGTGATGGAAGTTCATACATGACATCAAGCATCATTGACTCAATAATGGATCTTAGTCCTCGAGCCCCTGTCTTTCGCTCAATTGCTTGATGAGCCACTTCACGAAGCGCACCCTCAGTAAATTCTAACTCCACTTCATCTAATTCCAACAGCTTCTGATACTGTTTGACGAGAGCATTTTTAGGTGCAGTCAGGATCTCTACTAATGCAGCTTCATCTAAATGTTCCAAGCTCGCAATAACCGGAAGTCGACCAATAAACTCTGGAATAAGTCCGTATTTAAGCAAATCTTCTGGTAAAATCTTTGATAAATATTGGTCTTCCTTCAAGTCATCCTTATCTATATCGGAACCAAAACCAATAACTTTTTTGCCTAAACGTCGTTTAATAATTTGATCGATACCATCAAATGCTCCCCCAACAATAAACAGTACGTTGGTTGTATCAATTTGAATGAATTCTTGATGAGGATGCTTTCGTCCACCTTGTGGAGGTACGCTCGCTGTTGTTCCCTCAAGAATTTTTAATAATGCTTGTTGAACACCTTCACCAGAAACATCTCTTGTAATCGAAGGATTCTCTGATTTTCGGGCCACTTTGTCGATCTCATCAATATAAATGATACCGCGCTCTGCTTTTTCAACATCATAATCTGCTGCTTGAATAAGCTTCAACAGAATGTTTTCCACATCTTCACCAACATACCCGGCTTCTGTTAATGATGTTGCATCTGCAATAGCAAACGGAACATTTAAAATTCTAGCTAGCGTTTGAGCTAATAATGTTTTACCACTACCTGTTGGACCGATCAAGCAAATATTACTTTTCGCTAGTTCCACTTCATCATTTTTCGTTGTCGCATTGACACGCTTATAATGATTGTAAACAGCTACGGATAGAGTTTTCTTCGCTTGGTCCTGACCAATGACATAGTCGTTTAATATCTCACGAATTTCCTGAGGCTTTGGAATGTCTTCCATCTCCACTTCCTCTTCGCTACCCAGCTCCTCTTCTACAATTTCTGTACAAAGCTCGATACATTCATCACATATATACACGCCGGGTCCGGCAACTAACTTTCTCACTTGATCTTGTGTCTTTCCACAAAAAGAGCATTTTAACTGCCCTTTTTCCTCATTAAATTTAAACATTCTCTTCACCCCTTACAGTAAAATTGAAACTCGCACGGAAACCTTAAATTCGTCTGTTCGATATTTTATTATGCTATCTTTACATTGTACGTAGCCGTATCTGTTTTTAATCACGTTCTCATACGATGATCACTAAATTTATTTTTGTTTCCTTAAAAGATTGTATTTGACACCTTTGCCTTAAATTGTACCACATTTTATTTCGGGAGCATAAAGAAAGGGTAATCAAATCTTCTAAGTCTGATCTAGAATACGGGAGTCACGGTTTAAAAGTCAAGTTATTCGCTTTAAGCTTTATGTAATTAGGTTATGTATAAAGCAAGGCACGAATTACTTCGCGCCTTGCCCTACTAAATAATTATTTTTCTTTTTTGCTGTTATCTACTAAGAAGTCAATTGCTTTTCGAACTTTTAAATCATTCTTAAGCGTATCTACTCCACCCTGCATTGCAAGGATCTGTTTAATTTCATCGGCAGAGCGCTGATACATGCCAGCCATTTGCTCAATTTCTTTATCAACATCTTCATCTGATGCTTCCAATTCTTCTTCAATAGAAATAGCTTCAAGAGTCAAGTTCATTCGAACACGCTTTTCAGCGTCTTCTTTAAATTGCTCTTTCATACCTTCTTCATCTGTTTGAGAGAATTGGTAATACATGTCTAAAGACATACCTTGTGACTGCAAACGTTGACCGAATTCTTCGAGCATACGGTCGACTTCTGTCTTAACCATTGCTTCAGGAATGTCAACTTCAGCATTTTCTGCTGCTTTTTCAACAAGAACATCCTTTTTCTTAGCGTCTGCTTCTTGTTGTTTTGCTGTTTCCAGCTTTTCGCGAGTATTTTTCTTCAAGTCTTCTAATGTTTCATACTCTTCATTGACATCTTTCGCGAATTCATCGTCAAGTTCAGGAAGATCTTTACGCTTAATATCATGAACTTTCACCTTAAATGTCGCTTTTTTACCAGCTAGTTCCTCTGAATGATAGTCTTCAGGAAACTCTACATTTACTTCTGTATCCGCTCCGGATTTTGCACCTGTAAGCTGTTCTTCAAACCCTGGAATGAATTGACCTGAGCCAATTTCCAAAGAATAATTTTCAGCTGTTCCACCTTCAAAAGGTTCGCCGTCTACAAATCCTTCAAAATCCATTACCACTGTATCGCCTTGTTGCACTTCTCCATCTTCTACAGCGACAAGATCTGCGTTCTTTTCTTGAAGTTGTGTAATTTCCTGATCCACATCTTCATCCGTAACAGTAGTATCTTCTTCCTCTACTGTTAATCCTTTATACTCACCAAGTTTCACTTCTGGTTTCACAATTACAGTTGCTGTGAAAGATAAAGGCTTACTCTTTTCCATATCACCAATATCAATATCAGGTTGGTCCACAGGATTAATTCCTGTTTCTTCCACTGCTTCTGTATAAGCTTGTGGCAACAGAATATCCAATGCATCTTGATATAGTGATTCTACACCAAAACGTTGTTCGAAAATCGGACGCGGTACACGGCCTTTACGAAATCCTGGAATATTCACCTGTTTAGATACTTTTTTAAATGCTTGATCTAAGGCATCGTCTACGCGCTCACTGTTCACTTCCACAGTTAAGACTCCGGAGTTACCTTCTTTTTTTTCCCATTTAGCTGTCATGTATACTTTCCCTCCAACATAAAAAAAATCATATTTATCGCTTCAGCTTTTTGCAACCCCTACATTATAACACACGTTGCATTCATTTCAATGATTTCTGCTTGATTAGAAAATGCAGATATCTGTATGTAATTTCTTTTCCATTATTATGTATGTGTCTGATCCGTTGCAAATAGTAATGACTCGATTTCCTTCATTTGTTTCACTGCGGTTACTGTTGCTTCTTTTTCACCTCCATAGAATGGAAGGACATCTTCTATATACGACGTTTCCTCTTCCATTAAACTATTTCCCATGTGATGCAAGGCACAAGCCCACACTTCAATATCTAAAGGAATGGGTGCCTGAGGGTATATCGCAAATAAATAGTGCCACCAGACTTGTCCCACCATTTCAAATAATGATGGATTTTCTTGTCCGAGTTCATGTTCAAGTCTGTGAATCACTTCGTTTCCAAACTTTTCATGAAATACATCTTCCAAGTCTTCAATATTCACTTGATACTGCTCATTAAATTTATGTACTTCATATACTCCTTGATGCTTCATTTCTCTTAAAATTTGAAGGAGATAGCTTTTTAGAACTGGTGAATGATCTTTATCTTTCAGAAAAGCACGATACGCATTTTGAACCTCACTGGAGTCATAGTGACTCAGTTGTTGAATCGCCCCCCATTGCTGATCAGGATGACCCTTTTCCAAAACCTTAATAAGTTCATCGGTTGAAGGGACCATTTCAAGCGAATCCTTTTCCCCGAAGTCTACTTCGTCCGCGATCTCTTCAAAACCTTCTGTCATATTCCTTGCGAAATCCAACAAGTGGTAAAATGATTCTGCCATTTTTGCAGGCAGTTTCTCTTCTGTCATTACCGTCTCCAGTAATCCTACTACTTCTTCGTAATCACCTAACTGAATAAGAAGAGAGACGTAAACTTGAAGCACATCAAAATATTCTCCAATCCCTTCTTTAAGCATGGATTCACAATATTTCTTTGCCTCATTTAAACGGTTCAGCTCGATATTCGTGATGACGAGTCCATAACGGGCTTGTGGATGCTGCGGTTCCAAATCTGTCGACTGTTTAAAATATGTTAGCGCATCATACAATTTTTTCTCTTTTAAAGATGACATTCCTTTTTCTACAAGCCTTGCAACAAGTCCTGGAAAAAGGATAACATTGTCATCATGACCATTTGCCTGCTTCCCCATTTTAGCTATCCTCCTTTCGTTTTTAATTCTGTATTATGTAGATTTCTCACATCTGTCTCATTAGTTTATCAATTGTCAAGTAGAAAAACAAATACAATTATGACTATCGTCGTCTTTTTTCAATACTTTTGTGATTCACGTTTATTTTTCAACGATTTTGAAAATGTTAAGTATACATATAGTTTTTCAATCGATAGATAGAAAGTGAGGATGGATAAAAATGACTACTCTCTTCTTTATGCTGATAGCTATGTTCGTTATCGTATTAACACATACCATGACCATACACTATTCGCGCCCCTATTTTACTACTGTGAAAAAATACGAACTAAGTATCTTAACGGACAGTCAACGACAATTATATGAAGCCCTTGTTGCTCGAAGATACTATGTATCATGCGGTTTGCAACTCAATTTTGTATTTATCCCTTTAGCACTCGAACCATTTAGAGTGGCTTTCATTGAAGAAAAACCTAGAACGCTTGTTTCAAGACTCTCTTTATTATATTTGAAATTAAAAGGCTGGCACGTCGTTTCTTTCTCTGTCAAATCTTCACACGAGGACATGACACTTATGCTTGATGGAATAGATACACGTAATTTCCTTTCTTCCAGTCACTTAAAAAATGTGGAATAACTGACATTGATGACGTCTCAAAAAGATGATTAAAAATATTTTTTATTACCCTCTGCACTATATTTCCCCATGTCTCTCTTCGTATATGAGTTCTTTTCTGATCAATTGAATTATGAGACCCAAATATTACCGAACAAATGTTCTTGTTTTCTTCCGACTCCTTAGGTATTATTGTGCCTAAGGAGGGATTACAGCTATGAAAAAAGTCATCTTTTTAGTTGATATGCAATCATTCTTTGCCTCTGTGGAAAAAGCGAAGCATTATAAAAACCTAGATCAGCCTCTCGTCGTTTCCGGAGACCCCAAACGAAGATCCGGTGTTATTTTAGCTGCTTGTCCTCTCGCCAAGAAGTCAGGTATTAAAAATGGCGAACGGTTGTGGGAAGCGCAGCAAAAATGTCCACACCTGGTCGTTGTACCTCCAACGATGCAGGAATACATTGATAGTTCGTTAGCAATCACTGAAATTTTGGAAAGGTATACCGACATCGTAGAACCGTACAGCATTGATGAGCAGTTCATGGATCTTACCCATTCTCAAAAATTATTCGGTGATCCCTATGAGATAGCCCGCCAGATTCAACATGACATCCAGAAACAGATCCGCGTCCGCGCTCGGGTGGGAATTGGAGAAAATAAAGTTTTAGCCAAAATGGCATGTGATAATTTCGCTAAAAAAACGAAAGAAGGTATTTTTCACCTGAAAAAAGAAGAACTGACTCATACGTTATGGCCGATGCCAATCGAAAACTTGTTCCGGGCAGGAACTCGGATGAGTCATCATTTACGAATGATGGCTATACGAACAATCGGAGAACTGGCACAAACAGATGTGAAAAAGATAAAAAAAAGATGGGGAATACACGGACAGGTTTTATGGATGAATGCAAATGGTGTTGATTATTCTCCAGTTTCCACCTCTTCCACGAATAGTCAAAAAGCAATCGGGCACGGGATGACCCTTCCTTCAGACTATCGTAAAAAGGAAGATATCAAAGTGGTATTGCTGGAGCTTTGCGAAGAAGTTTGTCTGCGTGCAAGAAGCTCTCACGTCATGGGACAAACGATCACTCTAAGCATGTCAGGAGCAAGCTACGATCACCCAACCGGCTTTCATCGACAGCTTACTATGATGGAACCAACCAATGTCACCACATCTGTGTTTCATTACGCCTGTGAGCTCTTGGAAACATTTTGGGATACGTTTCCCATCCGTCGCCTTGGCGTCTCCTTATCCAGTCTTACAAGCGATCAGATGGTTCAACTAAGTCTGTTTGATCCCGACCAGGAACATCGTATTCAACTTGGCTATACAATGGATGAAATTAACGTAAAGTATGGAAAAACCTCGATTCGTCGGGCATCTGCTCTTCTTCAAGCCAGTCAATCCGATGAACGTGCTGCGAAAATAGGAGGACATTATAAATGAGTGATTACATCAAGAGAGGTAACCTTATGTGGGAAGGAAGCCGAATGATGCTCCCTGAACATATCCAGGCATTACGTAACCGAAACAGAGAAGTGACAAAGGACCCCAAACCAAACCTAAATGACTATGAGTTAACAGAGCTCGGCTTTGTTGCCATGGAGTCCTTGAATTACACAATCGATGTACGCATCATTTATTGGAATAATGGATATGATACCGAAATCAGTGGAGTCATTGACCATATCGATCATCAACTTCACCAATTAAAAATTTCAGGGGAATGGATTAAAATTAACGATTTAAAATCCATGGAACGTATTGAATAGGCCAAAGTCGATGAAGATCGGCTTTGCCCTTCCTTTCTTTTCTTTCTACCCGTGCCAAGAAATTTCATCTTGGTATAGGAAACAGATTACCACTGAAAGAAAAACTTAAGCGACATCGTAATGGTAGTGTATGAAATCACGCCAATAGAAAACGTAATAAAGTGTGCTTCATCATCTGGAGGCAGTTCATATTTTAAAACATTTAAAATCATTGCTCCTGAAATAAAGGCAAAGATAACTGATTCTGTTAAAGGAGAAAGGTTCACTCCGATACCTAACGCCCATCCGGCAACAATGCCAAAGGCTAGAACGTACTTTCCTACTTTATTATAGATCTCCGGATATTCCCTCCCTAAGTCATGAGCAACAGCGATAAAGTGCATTCCAACTGCAAGACCGTAAAATACCGCTTGAATACCCAAAACATCATGCGCAATAACTGTATAGGCAACCAGCATATTATAGACGCCAAAAAAGATGATTTGTAACCAAAACAAAGTTTTAACTTTGCCTGGCGGCGATGTTTTTTGTGCATTTCTAACAACTTTTTGTATCCCATAAAAAATAATTAGCCCTATTAAACCAACAAAATACAATTCCGATTCCATCGTAAAGTAATCTCCATACTTTTTGACGACAATTTGTTCTTTATGCAGAGTCGGAAGAACGTAGACAAATACATAGGATACAGCTAGACCTCCGGAAAATGAAAACCACTTTAATCGCCGAATTCTCTCTGAAGGTATAAGATTGTTTGCAAATAGATGGATGAGGATAAAAGCAACGCCCATAAGTAACGCGTCTAGGGACATGATAGAGCTCCTTTAATAAAACTTCTCTTTTTATTAAAGTATCCAAAACGAAGTGAAACTAATAATGAAGTTCTTCTGATAGATAGTTCACTTAGGTCAGAGAGACGCTTGAATTCGTTCTAGGCGGACGCTTTCGCTACTTCAAGCGTTTTTTCAAAATAAAGCAAACCATTAATGAAAGAACTCACAGTTAAGTTAAAGCTGCCTACTCCTCTTTTAAAACAAACAAAAAACCTCTTGATAACCAAGAGGTTTGAAAGTTTATGTATGGTGTCCCAGGTAGGATTCGAACCTACGACCGACGCCTTAGAAGGGCGTTGCTCTATCCAGCTGAGCTACTGAGACATTATTTGGAGCGGGTGATGAGAATCGAACTCACATCATCAGCTTGGAAGGCTGAGGTTTTACCACTAAACTACACCCGCATATAAAACAAAACTTTATTACTATCGATCGGTCACTCTCTCAGTTATAAACTATGTAAAGAGCTGAGATTGTTTAAAATATTTTTGCGTTAGTAACTGTTTTTGTTAACAGCGACAATATCTAATATAAACAATCTCAGCCAATATGTCAACTGGTTTTCTTAAACTTTTTACTTAAATCTTCAATTTTATTTCCCGCCATAGATAAAAACGTCACATCTACCTCATCTTCTGATGTTTCCACAATCACATAAGTTCCGATTGGATACTGACGCGGAAGGCGGATACTGCCTGGATTAATGATGATTTTGTTGTTTTCCTGCATCGCTACAGGTATATGTGAATGCCCATGACATAAAATATCAGCTTCCTCTTCATTCCCACGTTCAATAAGATTCGTCGGTGTCATTTTAATATTTAACAAATGACCATGAGCAATTAAAAAGCGCGTATCTCTTACTTCCTCAACGACTTCTTCGGGAAAATCATCTCCAAAATCACAATTCCCGCGAACAGTAGTAACAGCCTCTAAGCAACCAGAATCAGATGTTAGTTCAGAATCTCCACAATGAAAAATAGCATCTACTTCTTGTTTATGACGATCGACAAGTAATTGGACTTCCTTTTCCCACCCATGACTATCACTCATAATTAAAGCTTTCATAGTTCCTTCACTCCTTACTACTTATTTATTCGTTGCGGCCCAATCATCCCAGTGGTCTGCAAGAGCTAATAACGCTTTTGCACGATGACTAATTTTATTTTTCTCGTGTTTTTCCAATTGAGCCATCGTTTGTTCTGAATTTGGAATTTTGAACAATGGGTCATACCCAAACCCATGAGCCCCCATCAATTCATAACCAATCTTCCCTTCACATGTACCACGAACTGTTTGAACCTTGCCGTTAGGAAAAAAGATTGCAAGTGCACATACAAATCTGGCGGTTCTATCCTCGTCACGAACATTTTCCAGCTCACGCAAAAGCTTTTGATTATTTTCACCGTCATCTTTTTTTGGACCAGCAAATCTGGCGGAGTAAATCCCCGGAGCACCTTGTAATGCATCCACTTCCAAACCAGAATCGTCCGCTAAAACAGGCATGCCAATTCGTTTACCGATGGTTTCCGCTTTTTTTATCGCGTTATCTTCAAACGTTTTACCATCCTCTACTACATCAATTTCATCTGGCAGATCCAGGAGAGATTTCACCTGTAACCCACGTTCCTGAAAAAATGCCTCAAATTCCTTTACTTTCCCGCTATTTCTTGTTGCAATAAATATTTCCTTCATGTCTAACTACTCTCCATCCGCTTTACGGTCTCTTTTACTTGCTATACTATCCCCAAATGCACCTAGGACTTTTTTCTGCATAAGAAATAATTCTTCAATACCCTTCTCCGCAAGATCGAGCATTTCGTTTAATTGTTTTCTGGAAAAAGTCGCTTCTTCCCCTGTACCTTGTACTTCGACTAACTCGCCGTCGCTAGTCATGACCACATTCATATCCACATTAGCTTGAGAATCTTCTACGTAATCCAGATCAAGCATCGCTTGTTGTTTCTCGTCTATCCCAACAGAAATTGCCGCTAGATATCCTTTAAGAGGGTTAGACTTTACCTTTCCCTCTTTAATCAGTTTTTCAAACGCCAATCCCATCGCTACGAATGCTCCAGTAATGGATGCTGTTCTAGTGCCTCCATCGGCCTGTATGACATCACAATCAATCCAGACAGTTCGCTCCCCAATTTTATCTAAGTCAACCACAGACCGCAATGCACGACCAATCAGACGTTGAATCTCCATGGTACGCCCTGTAATTTTTCCTTTCGATGATTCACGAATATTACGTTGCTCTGTGGCTCTCGGTAACATGGCATACTCCGCGGTTACCCATCCCTTTCCTTTGCCACGCATAAAAGGAGGAACTCGGTCTTCCACACTCGCTGAGCAAATAACCTTTGTATCTCCAAAACTTATAAGTACAGATCCCTCTGGATGCTTAATATAGCCAGGCAGAATCTCTACATTTCTTAATTCGTCTATTTCACGATTTTCATATCTCATATATTTCCCCTTTCTCTCAATCAAACTGAAACTCATGTAATTATAGGATGTACATATTCGTCGGAAATCACTACATATGTAAAGAAAAGAAGAAGCAGCTCATTATAGCCACCCCTTCTCATCATAAATCTTTCCAACATCAATTTCAAATTTATAAGAAAAACGGCATAGCCGTCTTTTATGAAATACAGCGTCAGCTTCCACCGCCATCTTAGTATCAAGGGTGGACTTCCCTTGATACGCGCGGTGTGAAGGTAGCTGCCAATTTTATAAATTCTTATCTTGTAAGAAAAACGCGTAGAATCTTTTCTATCTATTTTGTTGTTTCATATAATTATTAAAATCTTCCTGAGTTCACATGCGTTGGTCGAGCGACAGGTGCTGATACTTCCTGTCCATTACTTACCATTACAGATGGATCAGAATTTATAGAAAGAGAAACGTCTTCCACTTCTTCTTGCTCTGTCAAAGAAAGTACGAGCATATTTAACGCTTCTTCAGACATCGCTGTACCATTTATCTGACTTAACAATCCTTCGTTGAAGTCAAGGTGCAACGTACCGTCTTTAAACGTAGGTTCCTCCATTAAGGCTACCTCTTCACGAAAATCCGTGAGTAATTGAGAGGTATAGGATGGTCCCTCCAGTAATTCATTTATTACCGCTTCATATTTATTGTCGGTTTCATTAACCCTTCTTGTTACAGGGACATAATAGGTTTCTTCGTTATTTTGGGCAAGAAAGTAGACAACTACTGGAGTTGTAGCTACAAGATCTGCTTGATCGTTCATTTCTAAGTTAATACCATGATCTCGTGTATAACCTCCCCCAATTGGCGTATCATTTTGCGGCATTGCCGTTAGTTCTTCTCCATTCATTTTCAACTTCACTCTGTCTACATCATCCAATTGTGTAAGAGTCCAGGTTAATGATTGAAGAATTTGCAGTTCCTGAGACGGATGATAATCATTGAATACCGTATTAAAATCAACTGTGGCAACACCTTGTTTGTCTACCACTGATTCCACAACCTCTGTTCCAGCCGGAAGCACCGCCTGAAAACCATTAGGCAATTGTTCCGTAATTGGTCCTTCTTGCACAAGATGATCAACGAGAGTCTTTACTTCGTCTTCTCCTAACTCGATAGAAATCGATTGGGGAGCGACCATCCCGTTTTTATCAAGAAGATATAATTCTTGAACGTCCCCTGTTTGTAAAGCGCCACCCTTTTCTTCGGAACCACCTTTTTCTTCCGCTGTATTATCACCTACGTCTACTTCTTCCTGCGTGATCGAACTAAGCTGATCACCCTCACTATTACTTTCTGCTTCAAATACTTCTAAATCCAACTCTTCTTCATCCTCAATATAATCAATTTGCGGCGGGTCAATCTCTTCAAGCACATCATTTGTTTCCTCAGACCCACAAGCAGTAATGAGCATTACCGTTGCTCCAATGATTAACATCGTAGTACCTCTTTGTTTCCATTTGCGATGCATTGCATTCCCTCCTTGACTGTTTGTACTACAGATATATACGAGCTATCTTTCTTTTTAGACCAAAAGAAAAAAGTTCGCGGAGAAAAATGCGAAAAAAGAATGAGTAACTGGGATATCGATAAGAAAAACGCAAAGCGTCTTTTATTAAATACAGCGTGATCTTTAAAGCTACCCCCGAGTAGCACCTACTTAGTGCGTGTAGGTGCTACTCGAAAGGAAGCGCCCTTCCCTCGATGCGTGTGGCGTAAAAATAGCTGTCAACTTATACTTCCTATCCAAAAAAGCCCATCCATAAAGGAATAAATCTCCTTAAAGGATAGGCTGATAAAATGATAACTAATACCATTCACTTACTTTTAGTTTATTCAAATCAGTTACTTTCACAATCAAATCATCACGGTCAAGCCAGTCTGAGGCAACCTTTTCAAATGTTTCCGGAAACCCAGTCGTATAGAAAAGATGAATCGGAATTCTTGTACCAAAATAAAGCAATTTATTATGATAAAGAAGTGCACTAACTTCCCTAGCTGTTTCGTCACCCGAGCAAATGATATTAATATCGGGACCGGCTATCTCCTGAATTTTAGCTAAAATCAAAGGATAGTGCGTGCAGCCCAGAATTAAACTATCAATATCATATTCTAAAATAGGCTTTAAGGCATGCTCAATAATCTCAGTTGCGTGATTTCCTGTGAAACCTCCACTTTCCACGAGGGGCACAAGCGTAGGACAAGCTACACTTACTACTTTCACATCATTATTAATAGACGTTAATTCATGGTAATAAGCCCCGCTGGAGATCGTACCTTCAGTACCAATAACGCCAATATGATTTTTTCGTGTGCTCTTTAACGCGGCAATCGCCCCGGGATGAATGACTCCAATCACGGGTATGGATAGCTTCTCCTTCGCTTCCTCTAATACAACGGCTGTAGCTGTATTGCAAGCAATTACTAATAGTTTAATTTCATGAAGCAAGAGATAGTCAATCATTTCCCATGTATATTTCCGTACTTCTTCTTCAGGTCTTGGACCATACGGACACCGGGATGTATCTCCAATATAAATGATTTCTTCTTTGGGTAATTGCCGAATCAGTTCAGATGCGACCGTCAGCCCGCCAACTCCTGAGTCAATAACTCCTATAGGCTTATTCAATGGTAAACGTCCTCTTCCTTAATTAAAATGATTTCCAGCTTTTTGCATCACGTTTCATTTCATCGTAAAGATAACGTAAGTTTTTTTCTAAAATATCTACGTCTTCTCTCGAGAAGTCTTCTAAAACACCTTGTAAATATCCTTGCCTTTGGTTAATCACTTCGCGTATTATTGTTGTACCTTTATCAAGTAAATGAATTCTAACGACACGTCGATCTTTGGAATCCTTGACACGTTCAACTAATTCATTTTTTTCCATTCTATCCACTAAATCAGTCGTCGTACTGCAGGCCAGATACATTTTTGATGACAATTCGCCAATCGTCATATCGCCAAATTCATGCAACCATTGTAAAGCGATAAATTGAGGAGGTGTAATAGGAAATTCATTAAGAATCTCTCGTCCTTTTTGTTTGACAATGTCTGCAATCATTCGCAGTGATTTTTCAATATGTTCTACTTGTACCTCATCGATTTTTTCTACATGCTTTTGTTCAGGCATTGCCTTCCTCCTTTCGATTCCTATGAATAGTTCTATTTTCCTTCTTTTTCGGCTATATTTCAAGTGATTCCTCAGAATTCCTTAGGACAAGACTTGCATTACCTGCGAACTTGTCTCTATAAGAAAAACGCAAAGCGTCTTTTATTAAATACAGCGTGATCTTTAAAGCCACCCCCGAGTAGCACCTATTTAGTGCGTGTAGGTGCTACTCGAAAGGAAGCGAACTTCCCTTGATGCGTGTGGCGTAAAGATAGCTGTCAACTTATAAATTCTTATCTTACAAAACAAAACGCTGGTTAAAAACCAGCGTTTGTTTCTACTTTATTCTATTCTAAACACTTAATAAAGAGCATGTTCAAATAGTAATATCGTATTAAAGAAACGTTTTTTCAACCAGTTGCTTCACTTCTTCAGAAGTATTAAGTTCTAAAGCTTTCGTTGCAACCGATTCTGCTTCTTCTTTTGATATTTTACGTAATTGACTCCTTGCGGGTAAAACGGATGTGGCACTCATACTGAATTCATCCAGTCCTAAGCCTAGAAGTAATGGGATAGCAACTTCATCGCCTGCCATCTCTCCACACATGCCTGTCCATTTGCCTTCCGCGTGAGAGGCATCTATGACCATCTTCACTAAACGAAGGATTGCTGGGTTATAAGGCTGATACAAGTAAGATACTTGTTCATTCATCCGATCAGCAGCCATCGTATACTGAATTAAATCATTTGTACCAATACTGAAGAAATCAACTTCCTTAGCAAATTGAGGCGCCATTATAGCAGTAGATGGAATCTCGACCATAATTCCCACTTCAATCTTTTCACTTACCTCAACATTTTTATCGATGAGTTTTTGTTTTTCTTCTTCAAGCATCGCTTTCGCTTGTCTGAATTCATCAAGTGTTGCAATCATCGGGAACATGATTTTCAAGTTACCAAATGCACTCGCTCTTAATAAAGCACGAAGCTGCACTCGAAACATGTCATCTTGTTCTAAACAAAGACGAATAGCACGGAAACCTAAGAATGGATTCATCTCTTTCGGAAGATCTAAATAAGGAAGTTCCTTATCGCCACCTACGTCTAAAGTCCGAATGACAACAGGTTTTCCATCAAGGTTTTCTACAACCTTTTTGTAAGATTCAAATTGCTCATCCTCGTTTGGCAGTTCATCTCTTCCCATGTACAAGAATTCTGTACGGTATAAACCGACTCCTTCTGCACCGTTGTTCAACACACCTTCGACATCTTTTGGTGTGCCAATATTAGCAGCCAACTCTACGTGATGACCATCTTTAGATACAGAAGGTTCATTCACGAGCTTCGCCCATTCTTTCTTTTGCTCTTCATGATCCGCCAACTTTTGACGATACTCCGCTAATTCTGCTTCAGAAGGATCAATAATAACGTTCCCTTCTAAACCATCCACAATAACGGTTACACCTTGCTCAGAGTCTTTTGTCACGGTCTTCGATCCAACTACCGCCGGAATTTCCATCGATCTCGCCATAATAGCCGAGTGAGAGGTTCTACCACCAATATCTGTCACGAATCCTTTGACAAACTCTTTGTTAAGTTGCGCTGTATCTGACGGTGTTAAATCTTCCGCGATGAGAATGACTTCTTCATGTATCTCCGCAAGAGAGACAATCGGACTACCAAGAACGTGTGCTAAAACCCGCGTCGAAACATCACGAATGTCTGCAGCACGCTCTCTCATATATTCATTATCCATCGCTTCAAACATGCTAATAAATTGATCAGCAACTTCTTTTAAAGCAAAAGATGCATTTACCTTATCATCATTGATTTTTTGTTTAATCGGATCAACGAGTTCAGGATCACTCAAGACGAGAAGGTGAGCAGAAAAAATTTCTGCATGTTCTTCGCCTAAATCTTCTAACATTTTTTGTTTAATCACTTCTAATTCAGCCTTTGATTTTTCAAGGGCTGCATCAAATTTCTGTATTTCTTCATCTGGGTTATCCACAGTCTGCTTTTCAACAGTTAAATCAGGTGTTTCAAGACGAAAAGCTTTTGCTATGGCGATCCCAGCAGAAGCTGCAATGCCGGAAAGCTTTTTAGCCATTAATCAGAAAGTCCTTGCTTCATAACTTCTTCTAGTCCTTTAATAGCTTGATCCGCATCTGGACCTTCAGCTTTAATAGTTACTTCAGAACCTTGTCCAACACCTAAAGACATAACGCCCATGATTGATTTCAAGTTAACAGATTTACCGTTATAAGCCAATGTAACTTCTGACTCGTATTGACCTGCTTTGTTCACCAATTGAGTTGCTGGACGAGCGTGAATTCCTGTTTCTGCTGTAATTTTAAACGTTTGTTCTGCCATGTTTAAACACTCCTTCTCCATAATGAGTTAATTATAATAGTACCCTTCGGATAATTCAAATACTTCCAATTATAAAACATAAACTCCTCTTACTATTTATACCCTTATTTCGATCTTCTACGCTACATTTCCTCTTAAACACAGAAGATTTCATTAAAACAGCATATAAAAAGACATGAGTAATGGCTGTCTATGAAAAGTGAAGAATAAACTTCAATAAAGAAAAACACACTAGCTTTTTTCCTTTTCATACACACCTCTTCACTCATGCCTGAAATTCAGTAACACGTAAACGAGTTATGCTTTATTATGTTGTTCTGCAATTAAGGATCTAAGTGAAATCATTAATTGGATAACTTCTGCATCACTTATTTTAAGGTCGACAGATTTCTCAATCATCCGAATGACGTTTCGAGATATATTATAGCACAATGGATTATTTTTCTTCAAGGATAAAATGATTTCTTTGTCCACTTTAGAAGCAACATCATCCAAAGGGTCCTGAATCATATTTTTTAATTGTCCGGTAAACCTGCGAAACGAACGAGTATCCTTTTTATTAGGTTCGACCATTTTTTCCTCTACATATTTCACACACCTTGTAAAAAGGTCCGAGGTTGGAGAGATCATGGTGTCAGTATCACGAATGGCACTTTGAATATGCAGCGTAATAAAACCTATCTCAGCATCCGGCAATTTAAGTTCCGTCGCTTGGAAAAGAAATGTAACAATATCCTCTGCGATTTTATAGGTATCATAATAAAGCCATTTTGTTTCGGTCAAAAATGGATTTTGAATATCTGTGCCATCTCTTGTTCTTTGCAGAGCTAAAGCAAAGTGTTGAGTGATCGCAAAGTGAATAGTATCTTCAATCTGGAAACCAATAGAATCATGAATTTTTTCAATTGCTTCATGGATGATAAGTAACGTTTCTTCCGTTTCCTTAGTGACTAGATGAATATACTTTTCCTTTTCTCTTTCATCCACAAGGGAATATATTTTTTCATAATAAGTCGCCTCGAATGTGTCTCCGGATTTTTTCCCGAATCCTATTCCTTTGCCAATAAAAATCACTTCTTCATGGCTAGAAGATTCTGCAATAACAACATTATTATTTAATATTTTTTGAACGTTAAATGGTCCTTTCATAACAGCCGGACACCCACTTTAAATATATTCTATTTTCATCATATAGAGTATCTAAGCGTTTCGTCAATGAAGAATAATTGCCAAATATTTATGAAAACAGAAAACCGGCCCCTCTTCAAGAAGCCGGTTTTCATTAGATTTTCAGTTCTCCTAATCGAACCAATTCAATTACAGCCTGAGAGCGCCCCTTAACTCCCAATTTTTGCATCGTATTGGAAATATGATTACGAACTGTCTTCTCACTAATAAACAATTGAGAAGCAATCTCTTTCGTTGTCTGATCTTGAACTAAAAGCTCAAACACTTCTCTCTCGCGTTTTGTTAAAAGTGGTTTCGGCCTGAAATCGTGATCCTTCAATAGTTTCACCCTTTCTTGCACGGGCTGTTTAAACCATGATATAAGCGAAGATTTAGTCATCAATAGCTTATGTAAAACATATTTCACATGTGACTGTAATAAAGACCCATCCGTTTCAAAGAAGCTAAAAGTGACAAGAAAATGCAGAGCGTATTTTATTAACCCACATCAGTTTTTTACGACCCGAGTAGCATCATAAATTAACTAAATTTTCCAATATATTTTTAATATCCGTTTCCCATGCAGAAGATTTACCTGTTTTCTTTGAAACTTGAACGATACTACCTCTGCCAGTCATACAAACTTCTTTGTTCTCATTAAGAATTACGTAATGTAAATCAAGAGAGGAAGAACCAACCTTGGCAACTTTCACCCCTATGTTGAGTTTCTCATCAAAAAAAATCTGCTTCCTGTAATCACATTGCAAATCAGCAGTAACAGGAATGTTCTCTCCGGTACGGGACATCCAACGTTGCATGAGTCCTGTTTCCTTAAAAAATTCAATTCTGGCTGTTTCGAAATAAACAAAAGACACCGTATTATTTAAATGACCAAAAGCATCTGTTTCAGAAAATCGAACAGATACAGGATAGAAAAGTTGGAATTCATCTTTCCAAGTCTCCAAGTCCTTTATGTAATCAGGTTTCATAAAAGCCCCCTACCGAATGAGTACTCATTCATTTTATTATTTAAGAAATAGAGCGTGACCAAAGTCACCCTCTATCCTCAATATTTATTGCAAAGACTTCCTTGCTTTACATGATCTACATCCCACTTATATTATGCAGTGTGGTCTGTACCAAAGAAGTTTTTAAATGATTGAAGCGTTGTTTCCCGATTCAAAGCTGCGATCGACGTTGTCAAAGGAATTCCTTTTGGACACGCTTCTACACAGTTTTGAGAGTTACCACAGTTCGAAAGTCCGCCATCACTGTCCATCAATGTTTCAAGTCGTTCAGCCTTATGCATTGCACCTGTAGGGTGAGCATTAAAAAGGCGAACCTGAGACAATGCAGCCGGTCCAATAAATTCAGACTTACTGTTTACGTTCGGACAAGCTTGTAAACAAACACCACATGTCATACATTTTGATAATTCGTATGCCCATTGTCTTTTTGCTTCAGGCATTCTCGGCCCTGGTCCAAGATCATACGTTCCATCAATTGGCACCCAAGCTTTAACTCGCTTAAGAGAATCAAACATGCGACTGCGATCAACCACAAGGTCACGAACAACTGGGAAAGTATGCATTGGCTCAAGTCGAATTGGCTGCTCCAGCTGATCAATTAAAGCTGTACAGGATTGTCTGGGTTTACCATTTATGATCATTGAACAAGCTCCACAAACTTCCTCTAGACAGCTCGCTTCCCATGCCACTGCAGTTGTATCTTCCCCACTTTCATTTTGAGGATTTCTGCGTATCTCCATTAAGGCGGAGATAACATTCATATTTGGTCGATAAGGTAGTTCAAATCTTTCATCATATGATTCCCCTGTGTCGTTCTTTTGACGTTTGATCACGAGCTTGATTGTTTTTTCACTCATGCTTTTTCACCCGCCTTTTTCTTCGCTGTATAGTCACGCTTACGAGGTTTGATTAATGAAATATCAACTTCCTCATATTCGAATTCAGGATCTTTCGTTATCGGATTAAATTTAGCCTTCGTTGTTTTAAGGAATTCCTCATCATTTCGGTCTGGAAACTCAGGCTTATAATGAGCTCCGCGACTTTCATTTCGATTCAAAGCCCCAATTGTCACAACTCGAGCCAAATTCATCATCGATCGTAATTGCCGAATAAAAATAGCACTTTGATTGCTCCATTTCGAGGTATCATCAATATTTATATTCTCATATCTTTCAAGGAGTTCTACTATTTTTTCATCGGTTGCTTTAAGTCTATCATTTTCTCGGACAACAGTCACATTTTCTGTCATTAATAATCCTAGTTCTTGATGAAGTTTAAAGGCATTTTCTGTACCTTTCATTGATAGGACCTTGTCAAAATCAGCTCTATCTTTTTGTTTTTGAGCTTCATAAATATCATCTGGTAAATCTTCTGCTGCCTTCTCTAGACCTTCGATATATTTTGCAGCGTTAGGTCCGGCGACCATTCCCCCATAAATCGAAGAAAGAAGCGAGTTAGCACCTAAACGGTTCGCACCATGAATGGAGTAGTCTACTTCACCAGCTGCAAATAACCCAGGAATATTGGTCATTTGATCGTAATCTACCCATAGTCCTCCCATGGAATAGTGAACAGCCGGGAAAATTTTCATAGGGACTTTTCGAGGATCATCACCCATGAATTTTTCATAGATTTCCATGATTCCACCAAGCTTTAGATCCAGTTCTTTAGGATCCTTATGAGAAAGATCTAAATAAACCATGTTTTCTCCATTAATTCCACGTTTTAAATCTACACACACGTGGAAAATTTCACGTGTAGCAATGTCTCGCGGAACAAGGTTTCCGTAGGCAGGATATTTTTCCTCCAAAAAGTACCAAGGCTTACCATCTTCATCATAGGTCCAGACTCGTCCACCTTCTCCTCTAGCTGATTCGCTCATTAAACGGAGTTTATCATCACCGGGGATAGCAGTCGGGTGAATCTGAATAAATTCACCATTTGCATAATAAGCACCTTGCTCATAAACAGCGGCAGCTGCATATCCTGTATTAATCATCGAGTTTGTTGATTTCCCGAAAATAATTCCAGGTCCTCCAGTTGCAAGAATAACTGCATCTGCACGGAAAGAATGAATTTCTGAAGAAGTGAGATCTTGAGCAGTAATCCCTCTACAGGAACCGTCTTCGTCAAGTACTGCTTTTAAAAATTCCCAGCCTTCGTATTTATTTACAAGTCCGCTTACTTCAAAACGACGAACTTGCTCATCTAAAGCATATAGTAACTGTTGGCCAGTTGTTGCCCCGGCAAACGCTGTACGGTGAAATTGTGTACCTCCGAAACGTCGTAGTGCTAAAAGACCTTCCGCTGTACGGTTAAACATAACTCCCATGCGATCCAACAGATGAATAATTCCTGGCGCAGCTTCACACATTGCCTTTACAGGAGGTTGGTTAGCTAAGAAATCCCCACCATAAATAGAATCATCAAAATGCTCCCATGTAGAATCGCCTTCACCTTTCGTATTTAAAGCCCCGTTAATTCCTCCCTGTGCACACACGGAGTGAGACCGTTTTACAGGTACGACAGAAAATAAATCGACAGACATTCCTGCTTCTGCTGCTTTAATTGTTGCCATTAAACCGGCAAGACCGCCACCAACAACAATTATTTTTCCTTTGCTCATATCTCTAACACTCCTTCTCTTAAATTACCCCACAAATGCTAGTATCGCACGAACCCCTACAAATGTTACTGCCACGAAAACAGCTATACTCACGTAGGTCATTATTTGCTGAGACCGGGGTGAAACTGTAATTCCCCAAGTTACTGCAAAAGACCAAAGTCCGTTAGCAAAATGGAACGTGGTTGCTGTAATACCGATGATGTATAGAGCTAAAGCAAAAGGATTGCTTACAATTTCAGCCATCATATTGAAATTTACTTCCGCACCAAATGCAGAGGCAACTCTTGTTTCCCAAACATGCCATGTAATAAAAATTAATACAATTACGCCTGTAATTCGCTGGATTCGGAACATCCAGTTTCTAAAATAACTATATGTAGACGTATTATGCTTCGCCTGAAAGGCAATATAAAGGCCGTAAATTGCATGAAAGATAATTGGCAAAAATATGATTGTTACCTCCATGAAATAACGAAAAGGTAAATTCTCCATGAAATGAGTGGCTTGATTATAGGCCTCGGGTCCTTTTACTGCAAAATTATTCACCATTAAGTGAACAATCAAATAAAGCCCGATAGGAAGCACACCTAACAAAGAATGGAGTCTTCTGTAAAGAAATTCACGATTATTGGACATCTAGCTCTCTCCCCCTGTATTATAGTTTTCCGGAGATGATACATATAAGATTATGAAATCTCGTAAACCTCCTTTTAAAGAAATAAGTCTTCCAAAAGCGTTGTTAAATACCCGTTCATCAGACAACATTGAGTAAAATGTGACAACTTTATTTTACTCCTCCATTCCCACTTCGTCAAGAAAGCGGATACAGCAACTATTTTTACGAAAAGCGTTCAATAGTGCTGAATCGAGGTAATTTTCTGACTAAATAATCTTACCACATTTTTTAAGAAAGTGGAATGTCCAACAGTGACACGTATTTTTTGATTTTTATATCACTATTGGCTCTACCTCTTTCACACAAAGACTTTGCTCATAAAATAACAGGCTGTTTTCCCACAATATCTTTTATTTACCAGCTTAGCCAATGATGATTCGTTCTGTCGGGTACTTGAAATGTGTTTTCTTTTCTTCCGCTCTGATCGAGAATAAGAAGGCTACTAAACCGACTCTACCAATCAACATAAGGATCATTAACGTTACTTGACTAGGAAACGTTAAACTCGGTGTAATTCCCATAGATAATCCACAAGTCCCAAACGCAGAGCTTGCTTCAAAGATTATCGCCATTAATTCGATCTCCCCGCTACTTTCAAAAGCAGCAATGAGCAAAATCGATGCAAATAATCCAATAACAAACACAGATAAGACAATAAAGGCTTTTTGTTTATCCTCTACATGAATTTCTCTACCGAAGACTTTCACGTCACTTTTCCCTAATGCAAAACTGCGAATCGTTAAAAACATGACTGCAAGAGTCGTCGTTCTGATCCCCCCACCTACACTGGAAGGACTAGCCCCGATGATCATAAGTCCTGATAATAAAAGCAAGCTGGCTAACGTTAACTGAGATACATCCATCGTAACCAACCCGCCACTTCTCGCCGTCGCAGAATTAAACATAGAGAAAAATAGCTGTTGATGCCAGGATAAGCCGTCATAGTAGTGTGTATACTCAATCAGCCACAGTCCGATCATACCGATAAAAAATACGATAAAATACGTAGACGTAGCAATTTTAGTAAATAAACTAAAGCGGAAATTGGGATTTCTGGACGAAAAGTATTCTCTCAGTTCCATTAGCACTGGAAAACCTATCGCACCCGCAAATATCAGCAAAATAACCACGAGCTGCACAAAATAGTCATCCGCAAATGGCACTAACGATTGACCGGTCACATCAAAACCAGCATTCGTAAATGCCGACAATGCAGCAAAAGCCCCTTGATAATATGCCTCTAGAGGCGTATCAAAGTAATTGAGAAAATACGTACCTAAAATCATTGCTCCGATCAGTTCAATACCAAAAGCAACAACTAAAATTCCTCTCATCAATTTGACTAATCCGGAAAAAGAAATCTGATTTTGGTCAACCATAATAAGCATTCGCTGGGACAGGGCAATCTTTCTGCCTAATACCATCCACACGAATGTACCCAAAGTCATGACACCAATTCCACCTAATTGAATCGCAGAAGCAAGGAAAAATACACCTAAAGCATTGTAAGTTTCCGGAACATTAACAACGGTTAATCCCGTAACACTAACAGCACTCACTGATGTAAATAACGCTTCTGTATAACTAACCGAGACGCCTTCATGGGACGAAAACGGTAAGTAAAGTAACACACTGAAAAAAAACATTGCGACTATGTATGAAATTAAAATAACTCGAAAGGGAGTTAATAGTTTCGACATCCCCATTTTCATAAGCAATACCTCCGACTGATTTCGGGCTTTAGTATACCATTTCCCGACACACGTTTCCATACATCTCTTGAGAATTATTCCCTGTATGATAAGATAAAAAAAGATTCTTTTATCACACACTGCACAAGAAGGATGAGATCAATGATAAACACAAATCAACAAGATACCACTTCACCTTCTGCTTCTGGGTATGACTTACTAAGGCATGACTTATTACCTGAACTATTAGGTGAGGATGAAGAAAAAATATTATATTGGGCCGGAAAAGCGTTAGCCAGAAAAAAAATAAAAGAGAATGAAAAGATTGAAACGACTCATTTCTTTCATAATGCATATTGGGGCTCCTTACAACCAGTGAAAGAGAAAAAAAACGAACGTATATATGAAGTCGTGGCTCCTCACATGTCAAATGACAGACCTTTTTCTTTAGAAGCAGGATTTCTTGCACAAATAGTAGAAATCGAAAAAGGTGTTATAGCTGAATCCTACTATGAAGTAAAAAAGAAAAAACCTTTTACTGTGCAGATAACTGTACGATGGGACCGAAAAGATCCTTCCCCCTTAACCGAAAATGAATGATTACAGGAAGCTCCTCTAAGTTTCATAAGAGGAGCTTTTTTATTTTTATCCATATTTATTGAATGTTGTTTTTAGATAGATCCTGTACACTTTCCTTGGACGATCCGCAAGTTACCGATCTGTGAGTCTTAGCTGAATTTTTCTGCAATTTGATAATCCTCTACAGTTCTTTATTAGTAGTAGCCCGCCCATGAAATCAGCTCCCTTTGTTCAGCTCATAAAAATGATGCTCCCAAAAACATTTGTCATTTTAATTAGTTTACCTCATAAACTATTTATGGTATAAACTATTCGAGATGTTATCTATAAAGAGGAGCTTAAAAAATGAATGAATCAAAAATGGAAGATTTAATCGAGCAATACGCTAATGTATATCTTTTCGCAACTAAAAACATTGAAAAGGTTTTGGCTGAGAAGGTTTTCCCAATGTCTGTAGAGCAATATGGAATTCTCAGGCTCCTGGACATGAACGGTCCTCAAACCGCCAAAGAATTAGCAGAGCTAACAGGGGTACATAAAAGTGCCATCACTACTAAAACATCAAGGCTGGAAGAGAAAGGCTTAATTAAACGAAACCCTGACTTAGAAGACAGACGTCATATTCAAATCACCTTAACCGAGGAAGGTCATATTGTTTTTGAGCAATCAAAACAGGCAATGATTGCATTTATATCTTCTTATTTTACTAGATTAGATTCAACGGAAGTAGAAAGCTTTTTAAAAATCTATCAAAAAATAAATACGATAATCATAGAAGAAGAGAGTGAAGAACAATGAGTGGAAAGTTTCGTTGGATTTATTTATTGCCAATTATATGGATCATTATAGGTGTAGGCTTATATATTTCGAGTCCGGATATGGATCAGCTCGTCCGTGAACATGGGCAGTTCACTATTTCTGAAGAATACCCATCTCAAGTTACCGAGAAGTTATTGGAAGAACACAAAGGTGCAACCGGCGAGTCTATCC
This sequence comes from Salipaludibacillus sp. CF4.18, assembly GCF_051262595.1. Taxonomy (NCBI): domain Bacteria; kingdom Bacillati; phylum Bacillota; class Bacilli; order Caryophanales; family Bacillaceae; genus Salipaludibacillus; species Salipaludibacillus sp. CF4.18. Next base: position 47,627 of record NZ_JBIMEV010000010.1, on the reverse strand, counting down.
TTGTTGTCTATTACGATGAAGAGGGGTTATCGGAAAACCAAAAGGGATCAATAGAAAATAAACTCTCGAAGATTGGAAGTGACATAGAGAGTTATCCAATCATTGATATTGTTAGCCCGTTTGAATCATCGGAGCAAGCAGAATTTTTGATAAGTGAAGATGAGACAACATTAATGTCGATTGTATCCATGGATATCAGTATCAATGACATTCCTTTGGTAAGAGATGATATTGAAGAGGCAGTTGCCGTTGATGATGTTCAACACTATATGACTGGTTCTTCCATCATTGAGGACGATGTCATTATAAGTTCTGAAGAAGGCTTAGCAGCCACAGAAATTATCACTGTTATTTTTGTAGTGATTATTTTATTTTTTGTCTTCCGATCTTTAGCCGCTCCATTTGTCCCCCTTATAACAGTGGGCGCAACATATTTTGTTACAATATCAATTGTTAGTCTATTAATTGATAATTTTCAATTTCCAGTGTCGAATTTCACGCAAATATTTATTGTCGCTATTTTATTTGGAATAGGAACGGATTATTGTATTCTCCTTTTGAATCGGTTCAAGGAGGAACTTGCGAAAGAACCTGACCGTGTAAAAGCCATTAAAAATACGTATAAGGCCGTTGGCGTAACAGTTATTTCAAGTGCCCTCACTGGTTTTATCGGATTTGCTGCTATCGGGATGGCAGAATTCGATTTATACCAATCAGCTGTTGGTGTAGCTATTGGAATTGTTATCTTGGTTATTGCTCTATGGGTATGGGTTCCATGTGCCATGCTGTTATTAGGAGACAAACTGTTTTGGCCTTCTAAACAAGGTGTAGAGATGACACAAAGCAGGTTGTGGAATCGATTAGGAAAGTTTTCTGTTTATAAACCGGGATGGACGTTGGTTATTCTTGCGTTACTTCTCATCCCTTCTGCTCTGCTCTATGAACAAAAGCTTACTTATGACTCATTAGACGAAATAGGGAATGATTTTGATTCTGTCCAAGGAATTGACCTTGTTGCCGAAAAATTCGGAGAGGGTCATTCTTTCCCAATTGAGGTCGTCATGCTTAATGACCAGCGATGGGATCAACAATCGATGCTTCCCTATGTGGAGCTAATATCAAATGAAATAGCCAAATTGGATGAAGTAGCTGAGGTAAGAAGTGCTACTCGTCCTGAAGGAACCATCATTGAAGATTTCCGTGTTCCATCGATTGCCGGCGAGTTGTTTGATGGCCTCGAGGAAATGGATGAAGGTTTAGTAGAAATACACGATGCACTCATCGAGATTCGAGATGATATTCAATCCCAAGATACTGATCTAAGTGAAGCAAGTACTGGGACTCAGGATTTAGTGGAGGGGACACAGGAACTGCAAACCGGTAACAATCAACTCGCCGAAAGTGTTAGTGATACTGCCCAAGCTACAGAAGAGTCAGCAAGTGGGCTTAATCAACTTCAATCTTCGCTATCTGAGCTACAAGGTCAGTTAGACCAATTTAGCCAAAGTGAAGCTGTTCCGGTTGCCATCGGTGAGCAGTTAGCTCCTTTTTCTGGTGGAATGAATGAAGTTGCCTCAGGTATTACAAATGTTGAAGGAGGACTCAGAGAGTTATCTGAAGCCCAGCAAACAATTTCAAATGAAATGAATTCGATAGGTACTGGCCTAAGTGAAATGGAACAAGGTCAGCAAGAGATCACAGATGCTTTCGACGACATTCAAGGTGGTTATGTTGAACTTGCCAACGCGATGGATGAGCTTGCCGAAGGAGTCGCGGATATTGAGGATGGCCTAGCAGATGTTATGGATATTCTTGATGAGCTGTCGACACAGTCTCAACCACTGGAAGGTTTTTTTGTCCCACAAACTGCGTTTGATGATGGTGAATTAGATGAAATATGGGATATGTTTACTAGCCCCAACCGTAAATTAACCACATTTGACGTTGTTTTAGCCATTAACCCATACAGCAACGAAGCAATGGCGGTAGTCAGTGATATTGAGAGGCAAATAGATAATGCACTGAAAGGTACGGAACTCGAAGATATTACGTACTCTTTAGGTGGTCTAGCCGTAGTAAATCAGGATTTAAAAACGATCTCTGATGAGGATTTTAACCGAACGGCTATTATCATGCTTACTGGGATATTTATTGTACTCGTAGTATTGTTGAAATCCTTAGTCATGCCAGTTTATATCATTGCATCACTAATTTTAACTTATATTGCGTCCATGGCTTTTACCGAATTAATATTCATCCATATACTAGGATACTCCGGTATAAGTTGGGCAGTTCCATTTTTCGGATTTGTCATGCTTATGGCCTTAGGCGTCGATTATTCTATTTTTCTAATGGGACGTTTTGGCGAAAATGTGAGAGTAATGCCAATAAAAGAAGCATTAGTAAGTTCCATGACTCAAATAGGTACCGTTGTACTGTCAGCAGCTATTATTTTGGCTGGAACATTTGGGGCGATGATGCCTTCAGGCGTTTTATCTCTGCTTCAAATTGGTACTCTTGTACTGACTGGATTGCTCATATACGCTGTGATAATGCTCCCGCTGTTCATTCCAATGATGGTCACCATGTTTGGAGAAAAGAATTGGTTACCGTTTAAAAGACCGGAAAGGGAAGATAGTGAAATAGATCGATAAAATGGCTAAGAAAAACGGCAGAGCTGTTTTCTTAAATACAGCGTGATCTTTAAAACCACCCCCGAGTAGCACCTACTTAGTGCGTGTAGGTGCTACTCGAAAGGAAGCGAACTTCCCTTGATACGTGTGGCGTAAAGATAGCTGTCATTTTATAACTTTCTTATCTATCAAAAAAAAGGAGTTTCCTGATGATACATTCAGGAAACTCCTTTTTTTGTTTATATATGAGTACTGTTTTTAGTAAATTATGCCTTAATTGCTTCAATCTTTGCTTTTTCTTTCGCATCTAAACCAAAGTGTGCATGTAATCCTTCTACTGCAGTTATCATATCGACTTCTGGAACAACAACGGAAACTTTTATTTCAGATGTTGTAACCATTTTAATAGCCACTTCATGCTCTGCTAATACTTTAAACATATCAGAAGCTACACCTGGATTCGAAACCATTCCAGATCCAACGATTGAAACCTTAGCAAGTGTGCTTTCATGATTAATAGAACTGTAACATAATTCCGCTTTTTTATTGTGTAACAAATCCAAAGCTTTTCCAAGATCCTGTGTATCCAATGTGAATGAAACGTTTATCCCATTGTCAGAAGTCATTTGCTGAATAATAATATCAACGCTGATTCCCGCTTCAGCAAGCATGGAGAAAAGTGTAGGCATTGTTTCGAACTGATTTGGTAATCTTTCAATGGTAATTTTCGTTATTTCCGATTCAAAGGCTAAACCTCGTACAATTAGATTTTGCTCCACTGTTGCTTCCTCCTCAACCATCGTTCCCTCTACGTCCTCTGTACTTGAACGCACAATAAGAGGAACGTGATAATTTTTAGCAAACTCCACCGCTCTCGGATGAAGTACACCTGCACCTAAATTAGCTAATTCAAGCATTTCATCATACGACACGCTGTCCAGTTGACGTGCTTTCGTCACATACCTTGGATCAGCTGTGAAAACACCTGTTACGTCCGTATAAATCGAGCATGTTTCTGCTCCAAGTGCTGCAGCTAATGCCACTGCGGATGTATCGGATCCTCCACGCCCTAATGTTGTAATTTCTCCACTTGGACCGACACCTTGGAATCCAGCTACAAGAACTGCCCGGTTTTTGTTTAAATGCTTTTGCACTTTTTCTGCGTCTATTTCTGTAATACGAGCATCTTGGTGGACAGCTTCTGTTTTGATTCCTGCTTGCCAACCTGTCATAGACACTGCATCTACACCTAATTCTTTCAATGCCATAACTACTAATGATATTGTTACTTGTTCTCCTGTTGTTAAAAGCATATCCATCTCTCTGGGATCCGGTGAATCTGTTATGTCTTTAGCCAAATTCACTAATGAGTCAGTGGATTTACCCATAGCTGATACGACGGTTACAACTTTCTTTCCCGCATCCATATCCCGCTTAATTCTCCGTGCAACATTCTTAATTTTAGTTACATCCCCTACAGAAGTTCCCCCGAACTTCTGGACAATCGTTGTCAATATGAACGCCTCCTCGACTTTTTTTCACACATATTTCTGTCTTCAAAAATTCGTTTCATCTTTTCACACTGATCACGAGTGAATTCTCTCGTATAAAAGAATTCGACAACGAGACTTGTCTCCTTGCCGAATACGACTTCTAAGTTATTGGCAAAAGCCGTTTCGTGAGATAGTTCTCCACATACATAGCTATGTGGCAACTCAGCAATTATTCACTGCAAAGCCAGAATTGACCTTGTGAGTAAAATTTCAAAATTCGGTATTAAAATATTGAAAGTACTAGTTGCTGGTAAAAGCAAAAACCTCTCTGTTCTAAAGCACCACTTTCCGAAAAAATACTTTGTGAGAAAGACCTATTCTTCGGCGACTTCCTCTTTCAAACACTATCCTGAAATCTCACCGTTTTGCAGTGTTTTACTGATGGTTACCGCAACCCCTACCTGTTATTCAACCCATTTAATAGGTTAACAAATGCAACGAGTCATAGCAACACGGATCTAGCTTCATTTATTCCCCTCATCGCTCATCATTCTCTTTAAGGTTTCAGCAACCGACTGAGGTATTCCTAATCGCTGTATTTCTTCCACTGACGCCTCTTTCAAGCGTTTTAAAGATCCAAATTCTTTTAAGAGCATTCTTTTACGTTTTTCGCCAATTCCCTCGACCTCGTCAAGTATCGAAGTGAACATAGATTTCTTCCGAACATTTCTGTGAAAGCTGATTGCAAAACGGTGAACTTCATCTTGAATTCGCTGCAGTAAATAAAATTCCTGACTCGTCCTAGAAAGAGAAATGACCTCAGGGGGATCTCCAATCATTAGTTGGGAAGTCTTATGTTTATCATCTTTCACTAGTCCACAGACTGGAATCGATACATTCAGCTCATCTTCCAAAATTCCTAAAGCTGCCGATATTTGGCCTTTTCCTCCATCAATAACAATAAGATCAGGCAAAGGTAACTCTTCTTTTAACAGGCGCAAATAACGACGTCGAACCACTTCCCGCATCGATTCATAATCGTCCGGACCTTGGACTGTTTTTACCTTGTATTTACGGTAATTATTTTTATCAGGCTTACCATCGATGAATGATACCATCGCTGAAACAGGATCGGCACCTTGTATATTAGAATTATCAAATGCTTCTATTCGGTATGGTGTATCTATATTCATGGCTTGTCCGAGTCTTTCAATTGCTAAAACAGTCTTTTTTTCATCTCTTTCAATTAAATCAAATTTTTGTTGCAAAGCTAGCTTGGCATTTTTAATCGCTAGATGAACGAGTTCTTTTTTCTGTCCTCTTTTAGGTTGAATCGTTCTGACATTTAAAAATGGCGATACGATTTCAGGATCAGCTCCATCGGGAATAAATATCTCTGATGGTTTTTTATGCTGATCTTCTAAATAAAATTGACCAAGAAACGTATAAAAGTCTTCTTCCGGCTCTTGATAGGTTGGAAACAACGATACATCCCTTTCAATTAGTTTCCCTTGGCGAACAAAGAATACTTGAACACACATCCATCCTTTATCTACATAATAGCCAAAAACATCCCGATTCAATTGATCGGTGATAGTCATCTTTTGTTTTTCCATAACAGCTTCTATATGCTTCACTTGATCACGAAGCTCCTTCGCACGCTCATAATTCATTTCTTCCGAAGCAAGCAGCATTTTATTGGTGATATTTTTTTTGACATCTTCATGTCCACCATTTAAAAACTTCGTAATTTCTGAAACAAGTTCCTTGTTTTTTTCTTGCGTAACCGGAAACTCACAAGGTGCAAGACACTGGCCAATGTGATAATAAAGACAGACTCGATCAGGTAACGTGCGGCATTTTCTTAACGGATACAATCTATCTAATAGTTTTTTTGTTTCATTGGCCGCCTGCGCGTTTGGATATGGACCAAAATATTTTGCTCCGTCTTTTTTGACTTTACGCGTTGTAATTAGTCTTGGATGTTCTTCTTTCGTGATTTTTAAAAACGGATATGTCTTATCATCTTTTAGCAAAACATTATATCTTGGTTCATACTTTTTAATCAGATTTTGCTCTAAAATAAGAGCCTCTAGGTCAGAAGAAGTAACGATATATTCAAAATCCGTAATTTCGCTAACAAGCCGTTGCGTTTTTTTGTCATGAGTCCCTCTAAAATATGATCTCACACGGTTTCTCAGAATTTTTGCTTTTCCTACGTAGATAATCGTGTCATGTTTATTTTTCATTAAATAACATCCTGGTTGGGATGGTACTAATTGAATTTTTTCTTTAAGTTCTTCCATCGTATAAACCCCTTTAACATATGACCGTTCAAGCTTATTCAAAAAAGTCTGCTGTCCACTCACGTTTTTGAATAATCTCGAAGAATGTGAACCCCATGTGATTGAGGTTATAATATCTAACTATAGCACGAGTTTTTCCAAACTTGCTACTGATAAACACAGAAAAAACTGATCATCATAAGTGATGACCAGTTTCTTCAATATTTGTTAATTATACATGTTTGTTTAGTGTATCAGCTAACGCCTCTTTAGGCTGGAAACCAACGATTTGATCAACAACTTCACCATTTTTGAATACGAGTAAAGTAGGGATACTCATGACACCGTGTTTACTAGCTGTTTCCTGATTCTCGTCAACATCTAATTTAACGATTTTTACTTTGTCGCCCATTTCACCATCTAGTTCCTCAAGCACTGGAGCGATCATTTTACATGGTCCGCACCAAGGTGCCCAGAAATCTGCAAGAACTAAGCCTTGTTCTGTTTCAGTTGAAAAGTTTTGGTCAGTAACATTTACAATTGCCATTGTATATTCCTCCTTGGATTCTTTCATTCTTTAATTGAAATTTTAATTAATCTATAAGATGTTTTTAACTCCATAGAAAACACTATACAGCTTCTGTTCCCCTATAGACTAACCATTTAAACTTTCATTATCCCTATCATAACTAAACTTAAGCCTCATCGCAAAATAAATGCTTATAAGAAAAACGGCACAGCGTTTTTTATAAAATACAGCGTGAGCTTCAACCGCCGAGAGCGGATTGCTCCCGCTCTGTTCGAAAGCATAGAACAACCTCTAAAAAAAGATGTCCCAAAGTCTTTTCGCCTTCAGGACACCCTCTTATGTCAATCGTATTAAGCTAATACCTTTTTAAATTCCGCTGTTAATTTTGGTACGATGTCAAACAGGTCACCAACAATTCCATAATCAGCTATTTGAAAAATTTCCGCCTCTGGGTCTTTGTTGATAGCGACAATAATTTTGGAGTTAGACATTCCTGCAACATGCTGAATCGCTCCACTGAGACCAACTGCAATATAAAGGTCTGGAGTTACAACTTTACCTGTTTGACCAATTTGAAGTGCGTAATCGCAATACTCTGCATCACACGCGCCACGTGATGCACCTACCGCACCATTTAATACTTCAGCAAGCTCATCTAATATTTTAAAGTTTTCTTCCCCTTTCATTCCTCTTCCACCTGATACAATGACCGATGCTTCAGATAGATCAATACCAGAGGATGTATTTTTGACTACCTCTTTGATAATTGTTTGTAAATCTTTCACGTCAACTTCCAAACTTGCCACATCACCTGTACGCGATTCATCTTTTTCCAACGCTGGAATGTTATTTGGACGAATCGTCGCAAATGTTAAACCTTCTTCTACAGTAATTTTTTCAAACGCCTTTCCAGAATATATAGGTCTGATAAAAACAACGTCGTCTCCCGATACTTCCATTGATACAACATCAGAGACAAGACCCGATCCAATTCTGCTTGCCAATTTTGGTGCAAGATCTTTCCCCATCGATGTATGCCCTAGGAGAATACCATCCGGATTTTCTTGTTCAACTACCGCTTGAAGTACTTGTGTAAATCCTTCAGGTGTATACTGTGATAAGTTATCATGTTCCACAGTAATCACTCGATCAGCACCAAAATGAATCATTTTATTGGCTAAAGCGCTAACACTTTTACCTAGTAAAACCCCTACAGTTTCTCCGTCACCTGACAGTTGCTTTGCAGCACCAATACCTTCAAAAGACACATGTCTAAATTCTCCATCACGAATTTCGCCTACAACAAGTATTTTTTTTGACATTGTCATCATCCCCTTCTGTTATATCACTTTTGCTTCATTTTTTAGTAAAGAAACTAACTCGGAAACTTGAGAGTCTAATTCACCTTCTAATATTCTTCCAGTTGCTTTTTCAGGAGGCAGATAACGATCAACCGTTTTCGTCTTCCCCTCCACATCCTCTTCCTCTAAATCTAAATCATCCAAGTCCAATGTTTCTAAAGGCTTCTTCTTTGCCTTCATGATCCCAGGAAGCGAAGGATATCTCGGTTCATTCAACCCTTGCTGAGCAGTCACAAGGAGAGGAAGCTGAACTTCAATGATCTCCTGGTCTCCTTCTACATCGCGCTCAATAAAAGCTGTTGACCCCTCAATCTCTAATTTGACGATGGACGTTACATGGTTAAACCCTAATTTTTCTGCTAATCTAGGCCCAACTTGACCGGAACCTCCATCAACTGCGATATTACCTCCTAGAATAATATCAACCTCTTTATCTTTAAAATAAGCCGCTAAAAGCTCTTGCGTAGAATATTGATCACCATTTTCCACATCTTCGTCTTCAATAAGTACTGCTTTATCAGCACCCATAGCCAATCCGGTACGTATTTGCTTTTCAGCGTCTTCGTCTCCTACTGTAACTAACGTCACTTCACCACCATGTTTTTCTTTTAATTTAATCGCTTCTTCAATCGCATATTCATCATAAGGATTAATAATGAATTCCGCACCATCTTCGTTTACTATCCCATTTTCGATCTGGATTTTCTCCTCTGTGTCAAACGTTCGCTTCATAATTACGTATATATTCATATAAGTCCCTCCCAAAATTTAATTAAAATCTATTATCATTTAACCGCTTACAAAATACGAATCAATGAAAATTAGCGATCTTCAAAACTAGGTTTTCTTTTTTCAATAAAAGCTTTGATTCCTTCTGAAGCATCATACGTCTCAAATACTTCTCCAAAACGTAGCGCTTCTTTTTCCTGACCCTGTTCGAAGGGCTCTGTTTCAGAAACTTTAAGTAATTCCAATACATTTGAAATCGTTTGTATCCCTTTTCCACTAATTTTAGATACCAGCTTTTTTGCTTCTTCCAGCAAATGATCTTCGGAGTAAGCTTGATTAGCCAATCCCAATTTTACTGCTTCTACTCCTGTTACAGGATCTGACGTTAGAATCATCTCCATAGCCTTTGACTTGCCAACTAGGTTTGGAAGACGCTGTGTTCCAGCAAACCCAGGTATCAGTCCTAATTGTAATTCCGGTAATCCCAATTTTGCACTTTCAGCGACTATTCTCATATGGCAAGCCATCGCCAATTCAAGACCGCCACCTAATGCAGCTCCATGGACGGCTGCAAGTACAGGTTTATGAAAGCTTTCAATTTTTCTAAATACACGTTGCCCTTCTCTAGCCAAATCTTGAAAATCCGCCCCATGTTTCACCCGAGTAAACTCCTTGATATCTGCTCCTGCTGCAAAGAACCGTCCTTCTCCGTGAAGAAGAATGACCTTTACCTCTGAGTCTTGAGAGAAGTGATCAAAGGCCATGTCTATCTCTTGAATCATTTTCTGGGAAAGAGTATTCGCAGGGGGGTTAGCCAATGTAAGTATGCCCACTCTAGCTTCCTTAGTCACTCGAATTAATGAGAATTCTGGCAACCAAATCACCACTTTCTTTTTTAACTTGGCTATTGTCTACTTGAAATAAGCACGCTAGACAATAGAGACTAATACGTACTGTGCCTGCACAACTATTTTGCTAAACCTCTCAGTAACAATGGATGAATCGTATCAACTAAAGGGACAAGTTTGTACCGGTGATCTTTCATGACCCAATTTGTAACAATTTCATCAATGGCGCCAAAAATTAATTGTCTCGCTATACGCAGGTTAAGTTCCTTTTCAAAGGTCCCATCTTCCACACCTTCTTGTAATACTGTATCAATTAATTCTAAATAGCCTTTGAGTACTTCATTAATTCTTTGGCGTATTTCGATATTGGACTGACGAAGCTCAAGTTGAGTGACAATGGCCAATTCGTGATCTTTCTCTAATTGCATAAAGTGCATTTCAATTAATATATAAAGTTTTCTTTCCACGGATGATTCTTCTTGAAGGCGTTCTTGTATCTTTTCAACAAATCGACCCATTTTTTCTTCAAATAAAGAAATGAGAATATCTTCTTTGTTTTTAAAATATAAGTAAATGGTTCCGTCTGCAACTCCGGCTTCTTTTGCTATTTTAGAAACCTGAGAATGATGATAGCCATTTTCTGCAATAACTTTTACAGCTGCATCAATTATTTTGTCGTACTTTTGCCCTCGCTTTTTCGCCATGCGCTCACGTCCTCAACAACCCTTTTTATACTGAATGACTATTCATTCATAATTTCATTTTAGAGTAATATTTTCGTTCTGTCAAACCATTCTCGAATATTAATTGGATTTTTCATCACTTATACAATGAAATGATTTTTCTTCTTTACATACTATTCCTAATATCTCTTGAAATCAACTAGATAGCCCCACTACATGGTCTTAACTTTAGGCTGTTTTCGAAAACTTTGATGTTCTTGAAATAACAGCCTAACTTAATTACCATCCTCCTAATTGCGCCACTTTTTCGGAAAAAGAAAGCGTCTCGGAAGCTCCATTAAATGATTGATTCATTTCCTCCACTGAACCAAAAAATTGCTTTTCTCCATGTTTAAGAATTAATACCTTGTTTGTAAGGTAGTGAATTTCTTCCATATCGTGACTAGCAAGAATAATAATTTTCCCTTTCTCCGACCAGCTTTTTAAAAATTTCATAATTTCCAGTTTTGATTGAATATCAATCCCAGCTGTTGGTTCGTCCATGACTAACACATCAGGGCCATGAAGCAATGCTACAGCTAGGTTTATTTTCCTTTTCATACCGCCGGATAATTCATTGATGTTCCTACGTAGAAGATCCGTAATACCAATAATACCGGCAACCTCGTCTACTTTGGATGCATGTATTCGCTTAGGGGCAATACCTCTCCAAAAATCGAGCTCTTGTTTCACAGTCAATTCTGAGAACAAGGCAATATCCTGAGGAACATAACCTATTTGCTGCCTAGTTATTTTCAAATTGCTACTAAATGATTGGCCATGCAAAAAGATTTTCCCCTTTGAAGGCTTTAATACTGTTCCTAAAAGTTTAAGAAGTGTCGTTTTGCCAGCTCCATTTGCACCAAGCACAGCAAGTCTATCACCAGGTACCAGTTGAAATCCAATATTAGTAATACCCTTTCCTTTTCCATAACCTAACGATAAATCACTCACTTCCAGCACTTAAAACACGCTCCCTCCAAGAAGGATAACTACTAATTAACACAGCGATAATGGCCCAAAAAATAATAATTACCAGTAGTTGCATTGTCGAATATAGCTCAATATTAATTATGATAAATTGAGGACTTATAAAGGAGTAGTAAAAAGATTCAATAAAATCACCAGTCAAAAGAATACTGCTAACTACCGTTAGAATCACAATCACAAGCACCGTAAATAGGAATAATTGTTCCCGTTTAAATAAAAGCCCTAGCACTGTAGATAAAAAGGTTGAAAAAATAATATATGAAAGAATGGCAACGATAGATAAAGCAGTCAGAGACTCCGGATAAAGTTGATGTGTTAACAATAGTAAAGGAATGCTCATTATGATTACGACAAATGTAATCACTATTGCATGAGCAAGCGCAAATAACAATGAACCTACATTAAAAAGTACTAGCCGATTAAACGCATCTTTTTTTCGATTACCTATAAAATTTGTTGTAAATGTTAATGGAAAAAGTAAAATTAACGTTAATACACATATTTTCACAATGTCTTCCGTTGTTATAAATTCTCTTCCTTCTTCCCACTCTCTAAAATGACTATGATCACCAATGACTTTAAGATCTAAAGGAGGAGAAGGGTTCCATTGCTCGTTTGCATATGTGCGTGTTTCCTCTAATAACTGTTCTTCATTTACTAAAGATTCCGGCGAAAATTCACTTGCATATGGAAGAAGGTAATGGCTAGCAGAACTATTGCTAACATACCTCATTACTTCCGACGCAACCACTTCTCTAAGTAACCCTGCTGACAACGACGAAGGAGTATGGATAAGTGTTACTAAATCCTGATTATCTCCAGCAAATATTTTTTCTTCAAACCCTTCCTCCAAGTATATAATGGCATCTGCTTCACCACGAAGAAGCCGCTTTGTTCCTTGGGACATCGTAGATTCAATCAATTGAATCATATGGTCTAATTCTTCAAAAGTACGTAAGATCTCTTGTGACGTTTCACTTTGATCTTCATTTACCACAATAATCGGAATTCTTACTTCACTGACTGTTTCTGCTAGGGTGAAATGAACAGCTAATAGAATTACAAGTGGCATCATACATGCTGACAGTAATAGTTTTGGTTTTTTTAAGAGTTGTAATCCATTCATTTTTACTAATGTAATTAAAATTCTATTCATTAAATCACCTTTTTCTTTGCCATTCCAACTGCAGCTGCCAGGAGAAGAAATGATAAGCTAAAAAACAATACAAAAGAGACATATAGCTCTTTGGTAAAATTTTGATCAAATGCTCCTAATAAAAATAATTGGTGGAGCCAATGGAACGGAGTAAACCTGTGTATATCACTCAACCATGATGGCAAAAAAGAAATTGGTACTATCAGACCGCCGATTATAAATAAAATGATTCCTATAATACAAACAATTGCTTGTTCTTGAAGTGGCCTCACGGGTAAAAAAGAGAAAAACGTAAACAGAGACGCAAAAAACAAAACGAATAAACTAGTGACAGCGATCAGTCCCCAAGATATTTCTAGAATACCCATTAAAATTAGGCCAGAAAGAACTATCGTTGATACCCCTGCACAGAAAATGAAAAAAAGAATAAAAGAACTTATAACGATTGGCAGGTATCCTACATTCAAAGAGATAAATCTTTCTACGATGGATTTATTTAACGAGAGTTGAGTAACTGGGCTTAGTAATGCAGGGAAAATATATAAAAGAATGATAAAAAAAGAACTCACGTAATATTTTTCCACAGAATAACTTCCAGTTGCTTCTATTTCAGACTGAGTAATCAACTGACTTCGATTGAAAGCTTCAAGACTAAAATGAATTATGGCTTCATTTGTTATTTTACTTTTTTCCTCTGCTTCTACATCCCATTCGCTTAAATAATAATGAACAGTATTCACTGCTGTCTGTGCAGCATTAACTAAATCAGTTGCTGCATAAATTAATTCCAGAAATAATTCTCTTTCAAGCGAAAAAGACTCTTGAAGCTCAACTTCAAGGGGAGTGTTGCGACCTGTTCTTAAATCGTCTGTGAACGTTTCAGGAATTAAAACGGTGGCTACCACTTGGTCTGAATTCAAAAGATATCTAGCCTCTTCTTGACTAGTATGTATATAGGTGATTAATTCTTTTGTGGCTTCGGACTCCTGAAGCTGTTTTCTAATTATCCCGGTTTCAAAAGAATCCTCGTTATCAACAATCGCTACTTGAAATGGAGAAATTATCTCATTACCTTTCACCCAGTCAGCAATACTTACAGCAGCAAACCCTCCACCCGCTACTAAAAAAATCATCACAAAAAAGAGAGCAGGCAGAGGGATCATCTTTATCCTTTGTTTATACAAAGCGAAACCCTTTTTCATACCAAACTCTCCTTAAGAAAAACGGCATAGCCGTCTTTTATTAAATACAGCGTGATCTTTAGCCACCATCACTTAAGTATCAAGGGTGGGTTTCCCTTGATACTTGTGGCGTAAAGATAGCTGTCAACTTACACAATGTAATCCTCTAAGAAAAACGCGTAGCGTCTTTTATTAAATACAGCGTCAGCTTCCACCGCTCCGATTAGCACCTACTTAGTCTGTGTAGGTGCTAATCGTAAGGAGGCTGATGAAGATCTTACATTCCACCGAATGTCTCGTACATCAATGTTTCTAATTCCATCATAACTTCTTCCATCAGAATCATCCACTCTTCTTCACTTAACTCACTAACATTCGTTGCAGTCTCAGCATCCACCGTAATTAATTCCAAGTCTTCAGTAAACTCAAGATCCGTATTGAAATTCAAGTTCACTGTGTATTCCTGATATCCTGCATACATATCGTCTATTCCTGCATTGATATCCAACTCCGTATTTTGTTCATATCCATCATTGTCTTCATTATATTGGTTTCTAACCACAACACTAAATTCTCCGATACCTGCTGCATCCAACATTTCACTGGATTCAAGCGTTATCGTTGTTGTCGCCTCTCCAGTAGAACGGAGCGTGTCCAAGTTAATTCCTGCGCTTATAGGTTGACCAGCTTCGTCCATTGTAAAACCAAGATCAGTAACAACCTTTTCCCCGTCATCTGTTTCGGATTTACTCGTATCCATTACGAATTCAAAAGCATTTCCGGACTCTTGCCCTACCTCGCTCATGGTTAGATTACGACGAATTTCTTCCTGATCTCCATCTTCTTCTTTGGACATCTCGTAGGAAAGAGAACCACCCATATCTTTATCTTCAGGATCCGCAAACGTTACATTCCATTCACGTCCGACAATTTCCGTTTTTCCATCTAAATAAATAGTACTCGTTAAACCTTCTGGAATACTAAACTCGTGAAGATTGCTTTGCATTTCATTTAAACCATCAATAAATTCTATTGAATAGTCTTCCTGATCATCTAAAGCCGTTAATTGGTCATTAAATATCTTTAACAACTCGTCATCATTCTTCATTTTATCGATTAATTCATAAAGAAAATCTTTCAACTGTTCATCGCTTAAATGTAATGTTAACTGGTAGTACTCCCCGCCAGCAAACGCAACATTACTCTCTTGAGTGAAATGATCGCTTTCTAAATATTCATAAATAAACTCACTATATTCTTTGAATAGTACCTTTTGTGTCTCCGAGGTTCTCGTCAGTTCACCTGGCAGAAAAAGTATATCTTTAAGGTCTTCCGGCCCATCATACGCAGGGTCTACCTGTCTAGCTATATAACCGAAATTTTCATTCTGCATAAAATAAGTTTCAGAGTTTAATAACGGTAAAGTTGTCGCTACATAGTCTTCTGATTGATAGATAGAAGCGCCGATTACACTTTCCTCGTTCATCAACAAGTCAACTCCGATTTGTGCTTCTTCTGACTCCGGATTCACTTGAGTATCCATTTGAATAGACATGGTACTTAAAAGTGTCTGTACAATCATAGGCAGGTCATTTCCACTAACATTTCCTGTCAGATTCACTTGCTGCTTATAAGCACTATCCTCCATTTTTTCTGCCATACCGAGAGCATCCCCATAAGTATCGGACCAATCCTCGTATGTTTCACTCATCGTATTTTGTTCCGCTAAGAAGTACTGTTGTTTATCAGTCATACCGAAAAAGTACCAGTAACCAATGCCTAACAGGAGAACAGCAATAATTCCTCCGCCGAGAAAAGCTGGTTTCTTCATACTTCTTTTTGGCTTTTCATTCACTTCTTCGACTTCATCTGAGTTTTGATTATTTTCTTCTGAAGTTGAATTATTGTCGTCCTTGTCGCTAAAAAACTGTAAAGAAAGTTTATAGCTTTTCGCATTCTTTTTTACTTTCATAAAGTACACCCCCGAAAAATTTAGATTAAATCATTGCACCAACTTTATCTTATGTATGATAAATAAGTAAAAGATATTCAGAGAGACTATTTAAGCTCTTTCAAAACAAAAGTCGATAAAATCAGGCAATACTGACTTATTTTGTAATTTTAACCCATTTCCCAATAAAATTCTACAACTTTCTTACATTTTTCAGTTATAAAATACCTACAAAATACGAAAATAAGACAAAAGGAAGAATCAACTATTTAACTAAAACCCATAGCATCTTCATATCTATTTTGTTATTATGGAAAGTTCTTTAGAAGAATGACCGCTCACTTTCCGTGCTCCTATTAAAAGAAAGAAGCTATTAACAGGCTTATATACTGCGGAGGCTTCGCCCATTTCATAAAAAAGGGACTGCAAAGTAAAAATTTACTTTGCAATCCCTTTTTTTAATTAACTATTTTCTTCTTTTCTTTTTCCTTTTCTTCCTCAATCAATGCCCTTCTCAACACCTTACCAACCATTGTTTTTGGAAGTTCTTTGCGGAATTCATACACCCTTGGTACTTTATAGGCTGATAGACTCTTTCTGCAAAAAGCATTTAATTCTTTTTCTGTAACTTCGTGCCCTTCTTTTTTAACAATAAAAGCTTTCACAGTCTCTCCCCGATAAGGATCCGGAACACCTACAGCGACAGCTTCTTGAATGGCCTCATGTTCGTACTCTTCTATTTCCCGAGGATAGATATTAAAGCCACCAGCAATAATCATATCCTTTTTCCGGTCAACAATATAAAAGAAACCATCTTCGTCCATATATCCCATATCTCCAGTGAGTAACCACCCATTCATAAAGACTGCATCTGTTTCCTCTGGTCGTTTCCAATAGCCTTTCATTACTTGAGGTCCTTTTATAATAAGTTCTCCGACTTCACCTGATTTTGCAACTTCCCCTGTCTCCGCCGACAATACAGCTACATCAGTATCCGGCCAAGGAAGACCTATGCTTCCAGACGGACGTTTCCCCCACATAAGATTAAAGTGTGTAACAGGTGAAGCTTCCGTCAATCCGAAACCTTCAGAAAGCTTTCCTCCTGTTAATTCTTCAAACCGATGTTGAACTTCAACAGGAAGAGGTGCAGAACCACTAATACATACGTTTACTGACGATAGGTTATAGTTAGTAACTTTAGGATCATTAATTAAACCTATGTACATCGTTGGTGCACCAGGAAAAATAGACACTCGTTGTTTTTCAATCGCCTGAAGCGTTTGTTTCGTGTCAAACTTTGGTAAGATCACCATTTTTGATCGATCCATGACGGAGAAATTCATCCCAACCGTCATTCCATATACATGAAAGAAAGGTAGAGCACACAGTATAACTTCATTTCCATGATCAATTTTATGCATCCATTTCATACATTGAGTCGTATTAGCTACGAGGTTGTAATGCGTTAACATAACCCCTTTTGCAACTCCAGTTGTCCCACCCGTATATTGCAGAAGTGCTAAATCTTCTTTTGAATCGATAGATACTGAGAGGGGACGTGTAGAAGAACGCTTCAATAATTCAGTAAAAGAATGAGTAGTTGCGTTATAAGTGATTTCGACTTTTAAACCTGTATTCTTTTTTTGAATAAACGGGTAAATCAAATTCTTAGGAAATGGCAAATAATCTTTTACTTGAGTTACAATAATATGCTCAAGTTTTGATTTATCCAGAACACTCATCACTCGTGGATAAACAAGATCCAAACACAATATTACTTTTGCTCCCGAATCAACGAGTTGATGCTCTAATTCTCTTTCCACATAGAGCGGATTCGTTTGTACAACGACCGCACCTGCCATAAGAGCACCATAATATCCAATCACCGACTGCGGTGTATTCGCTAACATAATCGCAACTCTGTCGCCTTTTGCAATGCCGAGATTTTGAAGCCCATTAGCAAATCGAAGAGCTGACTCATAAACTTCATGAAATGTCATCTCTTTTCCCATGAAATGAAGCAATGTTTTATTAGGCTCTTCCAAAGCACCTTCACGTAAGTAATCTTGCAGAGATTTATCATCGTAATTAATATTTTTAGGAATGTCTTCCGGATAATGAGCAAGCCATGGTCTCAGTAATCCTGTATCCATGTATAGTCCTCCTTCAATTCTCCTTTAAATTCAGACATTCTCTCTCTTAAACTATTACTTTAAAACACTATATCCAGTAGCACCTAGCATTGTTTCAAAGTGCTACTGGTATTAAATCTAATCAAAATAACAGTTATTTTATATTTCTTTCTTTTTCTTGTTCTACAAGGACTCGACGTAAAATTTTACCGACCATTGTTTTAGGTAACTCTTCTCTAAACTCATAGAATTTAGGTACCTTAAACGATGCTAAATGTTTACGTGAATACTCATCGAGATCCGCTTCTGAAATTGTCTTTCCTTCCTTAGGCACAATAAATGCTTTTACCGTCTCCCCACGGTAAGGATCTGGAACTCCAATTACGCACACCTCTTGCACATCTTCATACTCGTAAAGTACTTCTTCAATTTCACGCGGATATATATTAAATCCACCTGCAATAATCATGTCTTTTTTACGATCGACAACGTAAAAATAGCCTTCTTCATCCATATAACCCATATCACCTGAGAGAAACCATTCATCTCGAAAACTTGCTTGTGTATCCTCAGGACGATTCCAATAGCCTTTCATTACTTGCGGTCCTTTTATAATGATTTCTCCTACTTCATTGGGCTTTGCTTGCTCGCCCGTCTCTGCTGATAAAATAGTTACCTCTGTATCAGGCCAGGGTAAACCTACAGATCCCGGCTTGCGATCCCCCCATATAAGATTTGCTACAGCAACCGGCGATGTTTCCGTTAATCCATAACCTTCTACTAATCTTCCATTTGTAGCCTGTTCAAATTGAGTCTGTACTTCTAATGGTAATGCTGCTGAGCCACTGATGCAGGCTTTAATTGACGACAGATCGTATTTTTTAATGTCTGGGTGGTTCAATAAACCAATATACATCGTTGGAGCCCCTGGATACAATGTTGCCTTATGCTTCTGTATCGCTTTAAGAATCCCTTGCGGATCAAATTTCGGCATAATAATCATTTTAAAACCTAAACGTATCGCTAAATTCATCACAGTTGTCATTCCATATACATGAAAAAATGGTAAAGCTGCAATAATGACCTCTTCCCCAGGTTTCATTTTATGCATCCACTTTTCACATTGTTGCGTATTAACAACTAAATTGTAATGCGTCAGCATCACACCTTTTGCCGGTCCCGTTGTTCCACCGGTGTATTGAAGAAGTGCAAGATCAACTTTCGGATCAATATCAAGTGGAATCTCTTTTGCTTCACCTTTCTGAATGACATCCCTAAAAGAATGCAAATGAGGTCCATATTGTAAATCTACTTTAATGCCTGTATTCTTCTTTTGAATGAAAGGATAGAGCAAATTTTTCGGAAAAGGAAGGTAATCCTTTATCCCTGTAACAATGATGTGTTCTAATTTTGTTTTCTCTTTTACATTAGCAACACGGGGATAAACTAAGTCCAGGCAAATCATAATCTTAGCACCAGCATCATTCATTTGATGTTCAATCTCACGCTCTACATACAGCGGGTTTGTCTGTACGACAATTGCGCCTGCAAACAGAGCACCATAATAAGAAATGACAGCTTGCGGAGTATTTGCAAGCATGATAGCAACTCGATCGCCTTGGGTAACTCCTAATGACTGGAGCTGGTTAGCTAACTTTAGAGCAGATTCATAAACCTCTTTATAGTTCATTTCTTTCCCCATGAAATGAAAAGCTGATTTATCCGGATAATGTTTTGCTGCTTTTTTCAGGTAACTTTGCAGCGTATCCTCATCATAGTCAATAGTTTTAGGAATTTCCTCTGGATAGTGTTCAAACCACGGTTTTTTCATGACTGTATCCATGGTAAACCTCCCTTTTTCTTATCCTCCTTCTAAAAGATGATAATCAATGAAAAGAGAATGACAGAAACATTTGCTAAACATACGCTCAGTTAATATCTCTTAACATTGAAAGGCATTCTCCCTCTTATCTTTCATTGTAATGAAAACGTATACAAAAAGGAACCTTTTTATTCAAAATTTTTCAATGTTACTGGATTTATAGGTGAACTATCTATGTAAAATTAGTTTTCATTTAAAAGAAAAGAATATAGACGATACCACTTACCATAAATAAACCACAGAAAATGACCAATATTTTCCACAATGTTTCCATTTACTTACTTACCCCTTTCTAACCAGTAAAGACTGTGCAAAAACCACTTTTACACAGTCTCCCCTAAACTCTTAATGAATACTTGCTCCAATAACATAGGATAAAGAGACAGATAAAATAAATGACAGTAAACCTACGGCACGGTTATCGTTCGTTAATTCCTCATCCACTTTAAAACCTGGAGTTAAAAATTCAAATATAAAATAAACAAATAGTAGAAGGGCAAATCCGAAGGCACCCCACCCCATCATAGATAAAACGGAATCGTTTGCTATAATCGAATGGCGAAAAATGTTGGCAACACCAAACACTTTCCCTCCTGTAGCAAGAGCAACTGCAAGATTTCCTTCTTTCACTTCAACCCAAGTACTATATTTTGTTACCCATTCAAAAACGGCCAAGGCTATAATAATTGCGATTACTACGACACTGTAGACACCAGCAGTGTATACATAGTCATGACTGAAAAGCTCCTCCATGCTACACCTCTTCCTGGCTTATTTAAGCAAAGCAATGGTTACACCTGAGCCGCCTTCTCCTTGCGTACCCATTCTCGTCTCTGATACATTGCCATGCTTTTTTAAAAGCTCTTGGACACCCTTTCGAAGGGCTCCTGTTCCTTTACCATGGATAATAGAAACTTGGTGGTACCCGGCAAGGACAGCATCATCTAAATACTTTTCAACATCCATCATTGCACTTTCATATCTTTCTCCGCGAAGATCCAACTCTGTTTTTACATGAGCGTCTCTTCCTCTTAAAGTAGTTAACGGTTTTGTTTCTACTGCTTTAGGACGATTAATATAAATGAGATCATCTTTCTTCACTTTCATTTTCATCATACCAAGTTGAACAAAGTATTCCTTTTCACTCACTTTATCAACAATATATCCTTTTTGATCAAAGCTGACTACTTTGACTTCATCGCCTGGAATCAATTTATCCACATTTGGTTTCACTAATTTCGGCTTGGTCTTTTTACCATTCTTAACAAGCTGGGGTTCAGCATTTTCCAATCGTTTTTTAGCATCTATAAGTTCATGATCTTTAATAGCTGGATTATTTTTATGCATGTCCCGAAGCTCAGTAATAATTTGTTCTGCTTCAATCTTCGCTTTTTTAACCGATTCAGCAGCTTTATCTTGAGCGCTCTGCAGAACTTTTTCTTTCTCTTCTGAGAATTTCTCCAGTTCATCAGAAAGCTCTCGGTGAAGTTTCTCCGCTTCTTGGCGAAGGTCATTCGCTTCTTCCATATCTTGCTCTGCTTTTTTACGACTGTCTTCTAACGAGGAGATCATTTTTTCCATCTTGTTTGAATCTGCCGTAATATGACCTTTTGCATCTTCAATAATTCGTTCACTAAGACCTAAACGATTACTAATAGCGAAAGCGTTACTTCTCCCAGGCACACCAATTAACAATCGATAAGTCGGTCTCAGTGTTTCGACATTAAACTCCACACTGGCATTCATTACACCTTCTCGATCATACGCATACCCTTTTAACTCACTATAATGGGTCGTTGCTATGACATTGGCTCCAACACTATAAACATGATCCAGAATAGCTATTGCTAAAGCAGCACCTTCTGTAGGATCGGTTCCAGCTCCAAGCTCATCAAAGAGCACCAGAGATTGAAAATCTACATTATCCATAATATTAACGATATTTGTCATATGAGAAGAAAAAGTACTTAAACTCTGTTCTATCGACTGCTCATCTCCAATATCCGCAAAGATTTTTTGGAAAACTGCAGCAGTAGATCCTTCCTCACAAGGGATTTGTAATCCCGATTGTGTCATGAGTGTTAGTAAACCAACTGTTTTTAAAGTGACTGTTTTCCCCCCAGTATTGGGACCGGTAATTACTAAGGAAGAAAAATCCCCCCCAAGCTCAACATCTATTGGAACAATTTCTTCGGTTGGAATCAACGGATGTCTGGCTTTCTTCATATGAATAAAACCATCTTCATTTAATTTAGGCTGAGAGCCTTTTATTGTCTGACTGTAATGCGCTTTAGCAAAAATAAAATCCACTTCCGTCATTACTTCAACAATCAAAGCAAGTTCTTCTACATTCTCACTTACTAAGGCAGAAAGAACCTGCAGAATGCGTTGGATCTCCTGTTTTTCCTTCATCCGTGCCTCTCTGAGTTGGTTGTTAATTAGTACAACCGATTCAGGTTCAATAAACAAGGTTTGTCCGGATGCAGATTGGTCATGCACCATTCCACCAAAATGTCCTCTATATTCTGCTTTAACCGGGATAACATAACGATCATTCCGAATCGTTATGATAGCATCTGACAGCATTTTTCTTCCATTTGAAGAACGCGTAATACTTTCCAATTTCGAACGAATTCCCGATTCATGTGAGCGAATTTGTTGGCGAATCCCTCGAAGTGAAACACTTGCAGAATCCAGTACTCCCCCATTTTCGTCGATGGCATGATTAATTTCCTGCTCGAGTTCTGAAAGAGGGACAATTTGATCAGCAAGTTGTGGGAGAATCGTTAATTCCAACTCATCCTCGATAAGCCCTTCAACGAATTGCTTGAAACGGCGACTGGCATAGATCGTTGATGAAATATCTAATAGCTCTGATTCATTTAAAAGACCGCCTATTTCTGCTCTCTTTATCGAAGCTCGAATGTCTCGAAGTCCCCCTAATGGAGCCTGTCCTCTTAATCTAACAACTTTTGCGCCTTCATAGGTTCTCTCCTGGGCATCTGAAATGTCTTCATAGCTAAAAGAAGGCATCAACTCCCTGACACGTTGTTTTCCTAAAGAGGATCCAGCATGTTGAACTAACTGTTCTTTCATCTTATCGTATTCTAAAATGCGACATACCCTTTCAATCACAAGGGTCACCTCCAAATTTTTGAGAATACTGAAAGTGATTAATCACGTTCTCAGTATCCTCTCTTTTACGGGGTCTTATCTATGTTTATCTATGAATTCCTTGAATTTTTCCGCTGACCACGTGTTCACCACATTATCTTTTACTAACCAGCCTCTTCTAGCTGTTTTCACTCCTATTGGCATATCGTCAAGCATATCAAAACGGTGGGCATCTGTATTCACAGCAATTTTCACACCGGCTGCTTGTGCTTTCTTCACCCATTCCGAAGATAAATCCAGTCGATTAGGATTTGCATTCAATTCTAATATTGTATCAGTTTCCACAGCTAATTCGAATAATTTTTCCATATTTACAGGATAACCAGCACGTTTTCCAATCACCCTGCCTGTAGGGTGAGCAATCATCGCGACGTGTGGATTACGACAAGCGTTTTCTAACCGTTTCATAATCGTATCTTCATCCTGTTGAAAGGATGAGTGAATAGAAGCAATAACAAAATCGACTTCTTTTAGGACATCATCGGTATAATCAAGACTGCCGTCTGGTAATATGTCCATTTCGATTCCAGTAAAAATTGTGATATCTTTTTCTTTTTCATTCAGCTTTTTCACTTCTTCATGCTGGCGCTTAAGACGCTCGACAGATAAACCATTTGCTACCATTAAATATTTAGAATGATCGGTTATGGCCATATGGGTATAGCCTTTTTCCTTGCACGCATTTACCATTTCTTCAATCGATTGCGCCCCATCACTCCATGTAGTATGCATATGAAGATCCGATTTTATATCAGAATGCTCGACAAGGGAATGTACACCCTCAAAAGCCTCCAGCTCTTCCATTCCTTCTCTTACTTCCGGTGGTATAAAAGCGAGATCAAAGTGGTTAAAGAAAGCTTCTTCCGTTTCAAAGTGCCTAACTTCCCCTGTCTCTTCATTCTCAACGCCATATTCACTTATTTTTTCGCCACGTTCCTTCGCTCGTTGACGTAAAAGTACATTGTGATCTTTAGATCCAGTGAAGTGATGAAGAATGGTTGCAAACGATTCGTCACGTACCATCCTGAAATCTACCGGCACAATTAGATCATCATATTGAAGTTCCACACTAACCTTCGTCTCACCATGACCGACGACCTCATAAATATGCTCCATAGAAACAAGAATATCTCCAACCGTTTTGGGATCCTCTGTTGATAGGATGATATCCAAGTCCTTTACTGTCTCCCGGCCACGTCTAAAACTTCCTGCTAACTCAAATCGTTCTATTTCGTTTATATTATTCAACCTTGCGATAAGATCCTCCGCTGCTGGACGCACTTGGGCAATTGATAACCGTTCTGGACGTTTTCCGAATTCTTCAACAGAAGCAAGAATCTTTTCTTCTGACTTCGCCCCAAACCCTGCCAGTGCGCGGACTTTGTTTTCTTCACACACTGTTCGAAGAGAATGGACATCTACAACATCCAGTTCCTGATAAAGTTTACCAATTTTTTTGCCGCCAAGACCAGGTAATTTAAGTAATGGTAATAAGCCATCAGGAATTTCTTCAGCTAGTTCTGTTAAGAGTGAGGTTTCGCCATGAGTGACCAATTCCTCGATAACTCCAGCTGTTCCTTTTCCAATCCCAGTTAATTTCGAAGGATCCTCAATTTCCGCCATCGTACGTTCATCTCGCTCTAATGCTTGTGCAGCCTTTCTATAAGCAGAGATTTTAAAAGGATTCTCTCCTTTGATTTCTAAATACACTGCTATACGTTCAAGAGCCTGAATTACATCTTTTTTATTTAATATTGTCATAATGTCACCTCATATTATTCCAGAACTTTTAATCACCTTTCATCATATCCAAACGAGTTACTAGGACGCAAGTAATAAGAAAACTTCTCGTCTATGACGAGAAGTTACTTCTTTTTCCCTTCAATCCATAATGTTTTAAGTTCATCTGAAATGATAGGTGTGTATTCAAATATCATCTGAGCAAAGGAAGACCCTTGCAATATCGATTGAACGATATCTACTTGTACTAATGCAGCTAAGTGAAGGAGAACAACGATTACCACTAATCCCTCTATAAAACCTAATATACCGCCTAACCAGCCATTCAGAAAATGTAGAATTGGCAAATGTGCAATAAAATCAAACAGCGATCCAATCACTTGCATAATTATTTTTGTGATAATAAACAAAGCTGCAAAGGCGATCCCATTGTAATAAACCATTTCCATATCAAAGTTTTCTACTAACAAGCCCATTCCACCCTCTTCAGAGAGCTGTGGAAATGGAATCCAAAGTCTTATGTAGCTTGCTAGTTCTTGATAATATAAATATGCGACGACAAATGATACGACAAGACCAAGTAAGTGAATGACTTGTAAAATAAACCCTCTGCGAAATCCAATGAAAAAACACATAATTAAAATAAAAAATAATATAAAACTCAGCATCTTTGTTAGTCCTCATCTTTCTTTTCATCTTCCAACTGCGATAGTAAATGAATATACTCGCTTCCAATATTGACAGCTGTTAATACAGCAAGCTTTGTTGAATCTAAATAAGGATTAAGTTCCTTTAATTCTCTCATCTTATTATTAACCAATTCTGCTACTTTGTTAACATAGTCAGAGCCTTCCTTACTGACGATGGTGTATTGCTGGCTATTTATAGTAACAACTGTTCGACTTTTTTCTTTATCTTCTCCCACCAATTAACCCCCGTTCGTCAAAGAAATCCTGTCTTATATCATAACATGTCAGGTTACGTATGAAAATAATTTAATATATTTTTCCATTTAAGATGAAAACTAACCGCATTTTGTCTATACTTTAAACACCTCAGTTTTTCTGAGTGGAGAGGAGCAAATCTAATGAGCTACGAAGTAATCAACGTTCAAACAAAAACTGCGAGTAAAATGAAAAGCCATTACGCTACATATATAAAAGACAAAGTTCCCCAAGGTGCTTTGTTTGCCGCAAAGTTACCACAATGCAGTATTACTGCTTATAAATCAGGCAAAATTCTTTTTCAAGGAAAAGGTGCATCAACTGAAGCTGCAAAATGGGAACATACAAAGCCGGCTAGCACTTCAAAGAAAGAAACAAAAACCTCTAACTCTGTAGATGACCACAAATACTATCCGCCTCAGAATATTGAGGAACAAATTATACTCGGTAGTGATGAAACCGGGACTGGGGATTATTTCGGTCCAATGACTGTTGTCTGTGTGCATTTGACAAAAGAGCAGATGGCTACCATTGACAGCTGGGGGGTTAGGGATTCGAAAACAATTAAAGATGATGTTATTAGAAAACTAGCTCCAAGGCTAGTAAATGAATGCACGTATAGTTTACTTGTATTAAAGAACGAAAAATACAATGCTATGCAGGAAAAAGGTATGAATCAAGGACAAATGAAAGCACTGCTTCACCATCAGGCTATTATGAATGTTATGCAAAAATGTACTGAAAATAACCTTGATTTTCAAGGAACATTAATCGACCAGTTTGTAGGTCCAGCCCGTTATTTTGAATATCTGTCATCTAAAGGTAAGTCATGGAAATCCGATAAACCTCTTTATTTTGCAACAAAGGCGGAAGGAATTCATCCTTCTGTAGCTGCTGCTTCTATCCTCGCGAGATATTCCTTTTTACAGGAAATGGATCGTTTAGAAGCAAACCTAGGGAAACCTATTTTAAAAGGTGCTGGACCAAATGTTGATCGTGCCGCGAAAGATATTCTAAAAAGTCACGGTCAAGAGACGCTCTATAACATCGTTAAGTGGCATTTTTCTAATACAAAGCGTGTTATGCAGTGAGTTAAGAAGGATTTATAAGAAGGTTGTTTTTATTAGAAAGAAATCGGTTTATTATGTTATTCAACTCAAATCGAATAACATAATAAACCGATTACGGATCCCAACTCTATCCTTCATCCAACAGAAAAGGGCCAGGATCCACAAACAGACATTGTCCATTTGTGACCTGAGCCCATATCCTTTCTTATGAAGCCTACAACTTTTAGCAAACTACTTTAGAAACTTCTCGTCTCTGTTTTACTTACTTATTTCCGGATTTTTTACCTTTCCCTTCTATATCTTTCTCTTCGCTTGCATCAGTCCAGGACAAACTGTCAATTCTTAAATCAGCTTCATTAAATACAACATAAAGATCGTGTACTCCTGAAATCTCTTTTATTAAGTCACCGGTTACATCTTCATAACCCAACTCGTTAACCTCAACCTCCGTGTTTTTGGCGGTATACGTGACTGGGGCTGTAACTGGTACATCAATCAACGCAATAGCTTCACTATCAGGTGAGCCAGCATGCAATGAGATTTGACCACCCTTTACATTCGTAGCTACATTCGCGGTAACTTGCTTTATTTTTGAAAGATTGACATTTGGTATAGCCACCCACGATCCAGCTTCCTTAGATCTAACTGCATGGTAACCACCTACAACCTTCTCTTCTTTTAGACTTGATGCCGTTCTATCCTTTGAAACTTCGTGATAGATTACTTCATTAGAAGCAAAACTATGGTCGAATACATTAAACGTTTTATCTTGTAAAGTTGTTAATTTTTTGCCATTAATTTTAACTACTTGATCGTCTTTAATGTTTTCAGATGATGTTCCTACCATTAACGTATATTGACCTTTTTCCACAATGAAATCACCTAGGTTAACATCCCATACGGCAAAGTCTTCCGGATCAACCGTTAACGTCACAGTTTTTGTTTCACCTGCAGCAATTTGAAGCTTTTCAAAAGCAACCAATTGTTTTTTAGCAGCATAATCACCATAAGCTGATTCATTGTTCTTTACATACAACTGGACTACTTCAGCTGTATCTACTGTGCCTGTATTTTTTACGTTAACCGATACATCAAATGGCTTGTTTTTATTTACATTGGAAGCAACCGTAAAATCACTATATTCAAAGTCACTGTATGATAACCCATAGCCGAATTCATAGGTTACTGGTGCATCTGTGTACATATACGTCAAATCCGATTCAATTGGATCTGAGTTAGTCATGTCCACTGTAAAACGAGGATCTACAGCAGCCAACGTATCTGTATTGCCTTCAGGAATCGAATACTCACTGATAGAAGGTAAAGCAGATATATCTTCATACCATGTAGAACTGAGTCTACCTGTTGGTGCATAGTCCCCATACAGAACTTCAGTTAATGCATAAGATTCATATTGCCCTGCATATGGTTGATATACAATGGCGGAAACATTTTCATTGTTTTGAATTTCTTCCATACCCACTGGGAAGCTGGATTTAACGACTACAACAGTCTTTTTATTCTCTTGTGCGAAAGCATTTGAGACCTTTTCAACTAATTCATAGTCTGCATCTCCCATTTTCAGGCTTGAACGGTCATTGCCTTCCCCTGCACTATGACGAGGAATTGCTCCAACGAACACAATTGCATAATCTTCTTCTTTCGCACGAGCAGCTGCTTCTTCACCAACATCTTTTACCACGGTTTCTACAAATTTTACATTGTCACCGCGGTCAGCAGCTTTTTCCAAATCACCCAATTCGTCGGAAGCAACTAAACTTCCATCTTCATTCGTTGTAATAAATCTACCTTCTGAATAATACCAATTGGAGAAATCGCCGCTAAAGCCTGTACGATAACCATTGGTAACGATGGAAGTTGTTTCATCTTCATTCTGCTCCATTCGTAATCGTGGTGGAATATTACTAGTATTTCCATCCATTTCAGCAAGATTCCAGTCATTATTTGTTAGATTAAGAAGTGTTCCGTCTGTATTTTCAACAGCAGTACCTTCGGAATTTGGAGAAGTTACCCACCGTCCATTTAATACAGATTTTAAACTAGATCCATCTTGTCCCCAGTCATATAGCTCAAATAAATGTGCATCATTTTCTGCATCGAATGGTTCTTGTGTTGTTGTGAGTGCTGAACCTTCTTCTACTGCATTTTCATTCGCAGATACTGCCTCACCTTTTAGTTTTGACGTAAGACCAATAATCGGAGCTCCTGAGTGATAGGAAACATTATCACTTCCGATTTCATTGATGATTCCTAATAACGGTGAATTACCGGAATTATCAATATCAGGTGTTTGATTCACAGAATAAGTAGTTTTAAACCTAGCATCCGCATAAACTCCTGATATGGCTGCCTTTTCATCTTTATTTAATGGCAATACACCATCATTCTTTAACAGTACAATACTTTCTTTTGCAGCTCTCATAGCCACCTCTTGATGTTCTTCATCGCTGTAGTCAGATATTGTATCGGAGACATCTTTAGCATCAGAAGCAAATGGATAATATTTTGGTACACCATCTTCATCTACTTCGTTAAATATCCCAACACGCACCATTTGATTCATGTGTGATCGAGCTGAATCGATTAAATCTTCCTCCGTAATTCCATATAACCCAGTTTCCACAGCATTAACTAAATTAAGCACATCTTCTGCTTGAGCTTCTGTGTCAACACTAGGACGTCCTGCTTGTGCATCTGCAAGAATCATTAATACATTTGCGTGAGTGCGATCAACCGCATATTTCGTATCATAACCATTGCCAAACATATTTTCACCGAACACATGAGCATCTCCATTGAAATCTGGTGAACTATACACGCCATATTTAGAGTGATTGTTCGCGTGTATCTGGTAAGGTGATAGAATGTTTGGAACTCCGTTCGTTCGACCAAATGAAGTCATAACGCCTGATAAAGCACCTGAACTAAGCCCTTTCAAAGGACTACGTGTTTGATATTCAAACAATGAACGTGGCCCGGCACTATTATTAGCAGATTGGCGGAACCATTGTGCATTATAGACAGAGTAGTGTTTCGTCCCTACTGCTGCTCGCATCCAAAAACCATCGTCACTTTCTGACTGATCCGTACCGCCTAGGCCAGCTGCCATAGTATCAATCATTGCCCCTGCCATGAAAGTGTCCTCAGAGAAACCTTCATCAAACCGACCACTTAATGGGTTGATCCGCATGTCACTTACAACAGAAAAGGCTACGGTTTGAGAGAACTTATCCGGATCAGCACCCCAACCTGAAGGGTGTAAATTTGAATCTCCCTGTTTAACCTTTAGAGTACTTATCTTCTCGTTACCTATAACTTTACCAATATCAGTTAGCAGGTTCTTGTTCCATGACTGTCCCATTCCAATTAACGAAGGAAAATCTGTGGAAACACCTTGTACATTATCCGCTGCGGACAACGCACCTGGAATCACTTTACCTGCATGCTCCCCTTGTTGCAAAGTGTAGTGGTTTCGTGCACCGGAAGCGTAAACAGCAGCACCTTCAAGACCCGTGTATTCAAAATAAGTGTCTACAAACTCATCTAAATGCTCTGGATTCCCATCAAATAATGGCATCCCATCAAACACACCGTCAACCTGTTTCTTAAATACAATATCCTCGTTCTTATCTGCTCCATGAACAATTGGAGCAAGCTCTGTGCCGATTAGCGTTATTCCGAGTAAGGTAAAAATAAAAGTTTTCGTTAATTTCTTAAAACGTCGCATTCTCATCTCCCTTTCCTTTTTTGAAAACGCTTGCAATAAAAAGTTCTAAACTACCTTCGAGGCCGTTTTATATGTATGTAATAAATTCTGAGAAGAGCGACCTCTTTCAATTGAATATTTAAAACTAACTTACATCCACCTCCTTTTCCAGTTCATATGGAGTAAAGCTGTTCCCCATACATTAAACCAATGTTAATGTTTTCAAAGATTATTAACAACTTGTGATTTTAACTATTTAGGGTTAATTATTTAACTATTCTGAAATTATGTTAGATGAATAGCATTTCAGTCTTAGGCGGCTATCTCATAAATACCATCCACATTCAGTAGCCAAAAACAGCTTACCTCACACACATTCAGGAACACTTGGGACACAGCAACATAAATTCAACGATAGACATATACTCGCATGACAAAAAATAGCAAAAAAGAGGCCTCCAATAAGCACGGAAACTTAATGGAAAACCTCTCTCAAATTATCATATGGACTAATATCTGTGGTTAATTCGCTCCTGTTTCGTGTTTATACACTTAGCAAGACCACCTCAAAGCATAGCTCAAGGCGGCTTGGCTAGCTTCTCCGCGGAAAGCAAAGCATGGAGGAAGCATTCTGGCCTTATAAAAACAGCAAACTTTCTTCCGAAGAGTTTTTCAGCACTACCTATTCCACAATATTAACAAAGATTTCGTCTAATGAGGGTTCTTCCTCTATTAAACCGGACTCTTTCATCCAATCGATCGTTTCTTGCCATGACTCTTCATCCTGACTGCCAAAACCTTGATCGGATTCCATAAGTGGTAACAAAATCTCTAAACTCTCTTTTTCTACTTCCTCTATTAATGGAAAGTTGGCTTCATCTTGGTTACTGAGAAGAATTTCCAAAGCTTCTTCAGGGTTATCACGCGTAAATTCATAGCCACTTGTAGCACCACGCCAGAACGCTTCAATGGATTCACTTTCCTCTTCCCACGTATCATCATTTGTTACAAAAACCAATTCATAGAAACTTGGTACACCATAATCTGTAGGGTTAAAGTTTCTCGTTTCGTGTCCTTCATGGCTTAGGACGGGAACTTCGTGATTAATATACGCGCCAGTTACAGCATCGACCTTCTCGCTTACAATCGAGGATCCAAGCTCAAATCCCACATCGACCATGTCAACTTCTTCAAAATTACCACCGTCGTTTTCAACCATCGTTTGAACTAAAGCTTCATTCAATGGAATTCCCGGATAGCCTACTTGTTTCCCCGCTAAATCACTAGGTGACTCGATGTCACTGTCTTCTAAAAATATTGTACGGTTCAACGGCGAACGTACGATAGCACCTACTGATTTTATCGGAACATCTTGGTTCGCTCTTGCTGTAACTACGTCTGGTTGATAGGTAATTCCTAATGTAATTTGCCCGGATGCCGCTAAATTAATCGGATCAGTCGGATTAGCCGGAAACTGAATATTGACCTTTAACCCTTCCTCCGCAAAATAGCCATTTTCAATTGCTGCATACAAGTAACTATGCACCGCATTCGGATACCAATCCAACATAACATCTATCTCAGTCAACTCTTCTTCAGAAGTTTCGGTACTACCTCCACCTTCTGATGCTTCTTCTGTTGCACACGCAACTAACATACTGACCGTAAAGACGGACACCAAACCTAATAAACTCTTTTTCATTCTGTTTCCCTCCACTTTAACGTTATTTTTTCTAGTAAAGTAACACCTAAAAATAAACTAATACCAATAAACGATAAGATGACGATTGGTGCGAATACACCCGCACCGTCAAATTGAGTCATCATTCTGCGACTAAAGTAACCAAGTCCTGCCTGCGCTCCTAACCATTCTCCAATTGCCGCACCAATCACACTTAAAGTGACCGCAACTTTTAAGCCTGAGTAAAAATGAGGGATTGCAGATGGTACGTACAGTTTTAAAAATAAATCCTTTTTTGTTGCCCCCATTGTCAACAGCAGATCTTTGAATTCTCTACTGCTGGATCGAAGCCCATCAAACGTATTCACAGCAATCGGAAAGAAAGTAATCAAAATTGTAACTGCCACCTTGCTCCACAAGGAATATCCGAACCAAAGTACAAAGATTGGCGCTAAAGCAATGATGGGAATCGTTTGAGATGAAATCATTAACGGGTAAAATGTTTTTTCGGCGATTCTACTTGCTCTCATCCAAACAGCCAGGCCAACTCCTAAGACAACGGATATAAAAAGACCGGTTACGATGACTAACAGTGTCGCTGGGAAGTGAACAAGAAAAAGAATTCCCTTGATTTCCCACAACTTCCCTAATACCTGAATCGGGGACGGTAAAATAAATGTCATCCCTATCAATCTAGCAATCCACTCCCATAATACGAATAAAAGGATCACTAGACTTAGTGGAGCAAGATAATCTTTCCATGTTGTTTTCATGTGATTGTCGACCTCAATTCAAACATCAACTCTTTTTTTACTTCTAACAGATCCGCAGAATAAAGATCTTCCAATCTCCGAGGACGATTTAAAGGCACCGTCACTTCTTTCAGTTCCTTGATGGGTGTTTCGGTTAACACAAACACTCTATCTGCTAAGAACAACGCTTCATCTACATCATGAGTAATGAAAATAATAGTTGAGCCTTGTTTTTCCCATTGCTGCAGAAGCCACTCTTGCATAGACACCTTTGTTATGGCATCTAAGGCGCTAAATGGCTCATCCAACAGAAGAATCGGCGAACCACTCAGTACAGTCCTTAGAAAGGAAACACGTTGCCGCATCCCCCCAGATAATTCCGATGGAAACTTGTCTCTTGTTCCATTCAGTCCGAATTCATCAAGTAAGGGAATGATTCGCTTATGAGCTTCTTTTTTACTAACCCCTTTTATTTCCAATGGTAACGCAGCATTGTCCAGTATCGATCTCCAAGGAAGCAACAAATCCTGTTGTGGCATATATCCTACGTGTCCTAACCGGTTCGCCTTTTTTCCCCCATCTAATCTAATCGATCCTCTTGTTGGTTCTTCAAGCCCTACCGTTAATTTAAAGAGCGTACTCTTTCCGGAACCACTTGCACCAATAATGCTCACGAATTCACCCTGTTGAACAGCGACATTTAATTCCATGAATAAATCGTTCTCGTAAGGGTATCCAAAACTCATGTCCTTAAATTCCAGCGCAGAATTACTCATCTGTCGGCCACATTTCCTGATTGTAAGCCATATCCCAAAACATATATTCAAACCGAGTTGTGTTAAGGAAGATTCCTTCTAAGTAGGTTTTTTCCGTTTCCGTGGTATTCTCTGCTAATTTATCCAGTAGTTCAATACACCACTCCGCTAATTGTCCGAACTCCTCTGAGCTATACATTTGAATCCATTCCCCGTAAAAATCATGCTCTTTGGCTCCTGGTATTTCACTTAGTTCTTTCCCAATCTCCCAATAGCTCCACATGCACGGCAGGACAGCAGCTACTAAATGTGCAAGTGTCCCGTTTTGACCAACATGGAGCATATAGTGACTGTAAGCTAAAGTCGTTGGTGATGGTTTTGCCTGTTCGAATTCTTTTGCAGTAATACCAAATTTCTTGCCATATTCTCTGTGCAGCGACATTTCTTCATTTAGCGTAGAATCAAGTAGTTCCGCAAACTTACCCATTGTTTCCACATCTTTTGCCTTCATTGCACCTAATGCAAATAATTTTGCGTAATCAATTAAATACAAATAATCTTGAATCATAAAAAATCGAAACTTTTCTTTATCGAGTGTGCCATCTCCTATCCCTTGGACAAACGGGTGAGCGTGGTTTTTTCTCCAGATTGGTAATAGCTTTTCATGTAGGCGATGACTAAAGGTCATTCAGCTTCTCCTCCTCTTTTTCCGTGTGACTCCATGTGTAAATAAATTCCAGTAAAATTTTTGTGAAATCTACTAATTGATCAATCGATACTTTTTCATTCACAGCGTGTGCATTCGTTAGATCTCCAGGTCCATAAATGACTGTTGGGATACCTTCTGCGGCTAACCATCCCCCGTCTGTAACAGTTGGCGATACATCTATCTTCGCTTCCGCATGAAAGGTTCGGTAATGAGATTGTGACAACAATTGGACACCTGCATGCTCCGGGTCGACTTCAAGTGAAGGGAATATTTCTCCCCGGTCTTCGATCATCGACGTTCCTCCCCACGTAAATGATGGAGGATTATCTTTCAGCCATAGGTCTCCTTTTGAAACATTGAGAATATGTTCTTCTATTTCTTTCGTAACTTTTTCATATGTTTCGTCAGGATAATAATGCACTGTAATCCACAATCGACACTCATCAGCAATAAAAGCCGCATGTCGTCCACCCTCAATTACTGCAGGATTGATCGTATTTGTACCAGGTGGGCACCCCGGATAACTTTTGGTGATCGCCCAATGCCGTTCAAGCTCCTGTAGTCCTTGAATGACTTTACTCATCTTTTCGATAGCACTGGCAGCAACTAACTTTCCTCCAGCATGGATCATATTTCTTCGCGTAGCATCGTGGTAAGTTTGGTTACTCTTGATTGTGATCCAACCTGTTATCACGCCCCCCTGTCCTTGAATATGTAAGTCACTAGTGTCTACGACAATCGCAAAATCTGCCTCCGCCCCTTTTCCACGTTTACAACATTGGAGTGTTCCAGCTTCTCCGACCTCTTCCCCAATAACTGACTGCAAAGTGATGTCCCCTGGCAGTTCAATCTCGTATTCTTTCAAAAGTTGTAATGCAAATAATGCAGACCCTAATCCGCCTTTCATGTCAGCTGCCCCACGGCCAATCAAGTGGCCATTCTCTACAACTGGGATAAATGGATCACCTATCCACTTTTCGTCAGGGCTCACCTCTGCCACGTCCATGTGACCATTAATAATTAGGCTTTTATAGTTATCTGTGTTCGTGCCCTTTAAAACACCAACCACGTTTGGATCATTCGGGTACACATCCCACATATCTACCGTATAACCTAACTTTTTCAAATGTGCGCCGACATATTCTTGTGCCTCTTGTGTATTTCTAGCTGGAGGAGCTGGTGTTTTATACGTGATTAACGTTTTCACCAAATCAAGTAATTCCCCTTGTCTTTCCTCTACCTTTTGCTTCAAAAAATCAACGTCATTTCTCAAAAAAATCATTCCCTTCAAATAGAAACAAAAATCTCTAAATGTGTTACGTACTTGAAAAAAAATACAAAAAAACCACTTCTGATAGAGAAAGAAGTGGTTTAAAACAAAGTCAATAGAGAATGACAATTCAGTTTTGAGGTGAATTGTTTCCGTTCTAATGAATACACATCTTCCCTACGCTAGTACGAACTAGATCAGGTTATAAGGGTTAAGACCAATGTCTCTCTCAGCTTTGAAAGCGCCCCTAGAGTGAAAATATTTAGTTTTTTAAGAAAAACGGCATAGCCGTCTTTTCTTAAATACAGCGTGATCTTTAAAGCCACCCCCCGAGTAGCACCTACGTAGTGCGTGTAGGTGCTACTCAATAGGAGGCGAACTTCCCTTTATGCTTGTGGCGTAAAGATAGCTGTCAGCTTATAAATTTTTACCTCTAAATAAAGTAATACTGTTTTAATATCTGTTAATATTTGTATCATAGAAATAAAAGAACTTCAATACTTTATTTTAATTGATACTGCATTCATTTACTGGCTTAAGCTCTTAACGTAGCGCCTAGTTTCTCTTCTAATCCTTCGAGAACCTTGTTATGAACGGCAACTACTTCAGCGTCAGTCAATGTTTTTTCAGGATCAAGATAACGTAATGAAAAAGCTAACGATTTTTTACCAATCTCTAAATGCTCCCCTTGATATACGTCAAACACATTTACTTGAGTCAGCAACGTTCCGCCGTACTCTCTGATTACTTGTTCAACTTCTCCAGAGGTGAGCTTCTCATCAACTACTAATGCAATATCCCGGTCAATAGCAGGATATTTTGGAATAGGCTGGTAACGAAGTGTGTCGTTATTGGCGTTAACTAACTCAGACACGTTCAATTCGAATACATACGTAGCCGGTAAAGACCATGTTTTCTGAACCGTAGGATGAATCTGTCCAACGATACCAATTTCCTTGCCATCAATCATTATTGAAGCTGTTCTGCCAGGGTGAAAACCTTTCTTATCAGCAGTCTGTACAAATTGAATATCTAAAATGTCCCATTCAGCTAATAGACCCTCTAAAATACCTTTGACAACGAAGAAATCAATGACTTTTTTCTCGCCTTGCCAGCTATGCTCTTGCCATAATCCCATGAAGGCTGCAGAGATATACGTCTTTTCTTCTGGCTGGACCGTTATCGTTTGTTCTTTTGCATGAAAAACCGAACCAATTTCATACAAATGAACATTATATTGATTGCGGTTCTTGTTATGACTTAACGCGTCCAATAAATGCGGAAGAAGGGTTGTTCGCAGTGAACCTCGATCCTCACTCATCGGCAAGGCTACATCAACGTGATGTACACTTTCCTCAGTAAAGTGATCATCCTTCGCTTTTTTCGTTAACGAATAGCTGATTGCCTCATCTAATCCAACACCTTCCAGAAAACGGCGAGCCTTCCGTTTTTTCCATTGAACTTCGGTTAATCCACCGGGTGTTGAAGGTGTATTAGGTAATGTTGTTGGAATATTATCATATCCGTATAGTCTGGCTACTTCTTCCACAATATCTGCTTCAATAGTGATATCTTGACGTCTAGTTGGAACAGCTACCGTAAACGTACCGTCTTTTTCCTTCACAGAAAACTGTAATTTAGTGAAAATATCCTCTACATCACTCACCTTTAAATCTGTTCCGAGTACGCCATTAATTTTAGCTAATGATATCGTCACTTCATTGGATGAGCGATCTAGTTCATCAAACTCCACAGGACCTTTTAGAACTTGTCCACCAGCAAGCTGCTGAATGAGTGACGTTGCCCGGATTCCTGCTTCTGCTACACGATTTGGATCGATACCTTTTTCGAATCGAGAACTTGCATCACTTCGTAAGCCTAAATCTTTTGAAGCTTTCCGAACAGTAGTATCATTGAAATAAGCAGCCTCCAACAATATATTTTCGGTATCATTTTGCACTTCAGATGTCGCCCCACCCATGACACCAGCGATTGCAACAGGGTCTGTACCATTGGTGATAACTAGATGCTCCCCTGATAATGTCCGCTCCGCATCATCCAAGGTAACCATTTTTTCCCCTTCACGTGCACGACGAACTACTACTTCCGCCGAGGCAAATCGATCTAAGTCAAATGCATGTAACGGTTGACCATATTCCATAAGAACATAATTCGTCACATCGACAACATTGTTAATCGGACGAATGCCGGCTGCCATCAAGATTGTCTGAAGCCATAAAGGAGACTCTCCTATTTTAACACCGCGAATAATCGTTGCTCCGTAGTATGGATTATCTCCACTTGTTTCTACATTTACAGAAATATAGTCACTAGCTTTCTCACCCGAGGAAACGACCGCTGGTATCGGAAGAGTGATCTCGCGTCCCAGAATTGCTGCTACTTCATAAGCAACACCAATCATGCTCAAACAATCTGCCCGGTTTGGTGTTAAATCCAGTTCAAGTACCGTATCGTTTAAACCTAATGGTGCTAATGCCTCTTCGCCAGCAACCATTTCCTGTGGGAATGCAAAAATTCCTTCGCTGTATTTTTTCGCGACAAGTTTGCTTTCAAAACCTAATTCTTGAAGAGAACATATCATCCCTTCGGATACTTCTCCTCTAAGTTTTGCCCGTTTAATTTTCATACCTCCAGGAAGTCTTGCCCCCACTTTTGCAACTGCAACAAATTGACCCGCCGCAACATTTTTTGCACCACAAACAATTTGTACAACTTCCCCTTCACCAACATCTACCTGACACAAATTTAACTTATCTGCTTCAGGGTGCTTCACACACTCCAACACTTTACCAACTACAAGATTTGTAATCCCCTGATTTAAGTCTGTAACTGCATCGACTTCTACACCACTTCTCGTTAATTTTTCAGCTATTTCCTGCGGTGATAAATCATCTATATCGATATATTCTTTTAACCATTGATAGGAAACTAACACAGTATCTTCTCCTCCTTGGACTCAAATGAGTCGTATCTTCCGTTAAACTCGTTTAAACTGCGATAAAAATCTTGTATCATTTGTATAGAAATGCCGGATATCATCAATTCCGTACTTCAGCATAGCAAATCTTTCTACACCCATTCCAAAGGCAAAACCAGAGTATTTTTCCGGGTCAAACCCACTCTTACGTAAGACATTTGGGTGCACCATACCGGAACCAAGAACCTCAATCCAACCTGTCTGTTTACACGTACGACAGCCTTTTCCAGCACACATTGCACAAGTGATGTCTAATTCAGCAGATGGCTCTGTGAAAGGGAAAAAACTTGGCCGTAACCGAATTTCTCTGTCTTCCCCAAAATATTTTTTAACAAAAGTTGCAAAAATTCCTTTAAGATCACTCATACGAATTCCTTCATCTACGACAAGGCCTTCAATTTGCATGAACTGATGTGAATGTGTCGCATCATCTTCATCTCTACGATAGACTTTTCCCGGACAGATTATTTTAACTGGCCCTTGACCTTCATGTTTTTCCATTGTTCTTGTTTGAACCGGTGATGTTTGCGTGCGCATTAATAGGTCAGAGGTTAGGAAAAACGTATCCTGCATATCTCTCGCTGGGTGATGTTTCGGTAAATTTAAAGATTCAAAATTATAATAATCCGTTTCAACTTCCGGACCTTCCGCAACAGTGAAACCCATTCCGATGAATATATCCTCTATTGTTTCAACGACAGACGTTAGTGGATGACGTGAACCTTTTTGTGTAGGTCTTCCTGGTAAAGTAACATCAATACTTTCTTTCTGTAACTTTTCCAGCATCGCTTCTTCTTCAAATGTTTTTTCCTTTTTTTCAATATAACTTGCCACAGATTCACGAACTTCGTTTGCCTTTTGCCCCACTTTAGGCCGCTCTTCTGCTGATAATTTCCCCATCCCTTTCATTACTTCGGTGATGGGACCTTTTTTACCTAAGTATGCAATCCGTACTTCTTTTAAATCATTCAAATTTTTAGCATCAGCAACTTTAGTCATGGCTTCATCGTGTAGTTCTTGTAATCGATCTAACATGGCTTTTCCTCCTTTAATATAGGGCTCTGTTAACATAGTTGAACAACTCCAGGACTGATTGTAGGTCGCGTGGTTTCATCGTCAACTATCATCTGGACAAAGCCTTAAAAACAAAAAGAGCCCTCCTCCCAAAAAAAGGGACGAAGACTCGCGGTACCACCCTTGTTAATACATCCATTAAAAGAAATAATCTTCTCGGTGATGTATTCACTCAAATAAAGAAGATAACGGTCTTCTTGCCGGATCATCTTCACAGTAAAAAAACTGTGCTCCAATGTCAACTCCAGAGTGAATTCTGCTGGATTCCTCATAGAAGTGCTCTCAGTCTATGGCACTTCCTCCCTTGATGGGAACAATTCAGCATACTACTCTCTTTCTTCGTTTTTCCATTCATTTATCATCTGTTAAATATTATATAAAATTTAACACGTTTTCGCAAATCGTTTTTATGCACCTCTTAGATGGTAGACCAATATTCCTGTAGCTATTGCCACATTTAATGATTCCGCTTCTCCAAAGATCGGAATATACAAGTTCTGGTCAGCAAGATTCAACAGCTCTTCCTGTACACCATTTCCTTCATTACCTACAACAAGCGCAAAATGCTTTTGCGGTTCAATGGCTGTATATGTGCTTCCTTTCAAGCTAGTTCCGAATACAGGGATATCATTTTCCTTACAAAGTTCAATCGCTTCTTCCAAATCCATTTTTTGCACTGGTAAATGAAAAAGCGATCCTTGCGTAGAACGAATCACTTTACCGTTAAAAAGATCGGTAGTTCCGTGCCCAAGGACTACTCCTGACATTCCTGCTGCATCGGCGGTC
The DNA here is from genome assembly GCF_051262595.1 of Salipaludibacillus sp. CF4.18. Taxonomy (NCBI): domain Bacteria; kingdom Bacillati; phylum Bacillota; class Bacilli; order Caryophanales; family Bacillaceae; genus Salipaludibacillus; species Salipaludibacillus sp. CF4.18. The sequence continues at coordinate 7,055 of NZ_JBIMEV010000010.1, read as the reverse complement.
CGTATCATGGCTCCTAAATTCCCAGGATCCTGGACACCATCAATAAATAAATACCTTCCCTCATCCAAAAGAAGATTAATGTTTTCAGGTTGTTCACAGATTGCAGCTACACCTTGAGGAGTTTCAGTTTCACATAATTCTTTCATTACACGCGCAGTTACAACTAGTTGATTTAGCTGTGTAACATTCCATTCCTTTGGTATATCGAGGCCCTCTTGAATAATCAGCTGATTAATCACAAGTTGAGATTTCAGTGCTTCCTCAATCAAATGTTTTCCTTCAATCAAAAATAACCCCGATTTATCTCTTTCTTTTTTAGTATGGAGTTTTTTCCAAGCTTTTATTTTCGGATTTTGTAAAGATTCAATTTTTTCCATGAATATTTCTCCTTTCCGTTCCATCAGTAACATTATTCGCTTTAATTGGTTACATAATTCTGAACGGTATCATCCATACTATAACAGATTCCTGAAAGTTTAACGATTAAATCATCTAAAATCGGTGTAAAAGAAAGGATAGAAGCTAATGAGTGGATTTAATTTACGCGGCGCTATTTTACAAAATGTTTCAGGTAGTAGTTCAGAAGACGTTGAGGCAACAATAGTGGACGCTATCCAAAGTGGAGAAGAAAAAATGCTTCCTGGACTCGGAGTTTTAATGGAAATTTATTGGAATCAAGCAAACGAAGAAGAAAAAGACGCTTTAGTTGAACAAATTTCAAGTGGATTGCAATAATATTTGTGAAAAAAGGTGTCTTAAATTTTTTAAGACACCTCATTTCAATAACTCACTCTACATCATTCTCTTCGAAAGTTACCCATAACCTCCATACTCTCACTTACACTTACGAAAGCATTTGGATCAATTTCTTTTAATAGCGGTTTTATAATTGCTAACTCATACCTTGTAATAACCGTGTAAAGAATTTTTTTACTTTCTCCTGAATACGCACCTTGCCCCTCTATCACGGTTATTCCTCTAACTAAATTTGCTAATAATGCTTTTTTTAACTCGTCACCCTGATTCGTTACAACCATCAAACTAAGTTTAATATGTCTCGTGTGAATCCTGTCAATTACGAGGCCGGTAATATAAATCGACAGCATTGTGTATAATGCTAATTCCCAAGCAAAGAGGAAACCGGATATAAACACGACAAGAGAATTTAAAAAGAAAATCAGGCCGCCAAGGGGTACATCCCACTTTTTAATCAACACGAGACTAATTACATCAACCCCACCTGTTGATCCGTAAAAACGAATGATAATTCCAATTGCAGCACCAGCAAGAACCCCACCAAAAACAGATGATAGTAAAGCATCCTCTGTGATTCCAAAAATAGGAATATAAATCATGGAAATAGAAGTTACTGCAACTGAAAATATTGTGTTGCCGACAAATTGCTTGCCGAGCTTTCTCCAGCCTAAAATAACAATGGGAATGTTAAGGAGAATAACCCAGTATCCCGCATTTATTGGCGTCTTTAAACCAAATAACATAGCAAGACCAGTTACTCCACCTGTTAGTATTTCATGCGGCAAAAGAAATAGGTTAAAAGCAAAACCTATTAAAACAGATGCAAAAAAGATAATAAGTAATCGGTAAACATTATTCACTGATATACACCACACTTCGATATTATTAAAGGATGTCCTAAAGGAAACATTCTGATTCATGGTTGAACCAAAGGTAGAATTAGAATAAAACACACTTAGACTAAAGAGACATGCCTTTTGAAAAATATATAATGAATTACTTTTTGAAGTATAGAGTTGTGGCGTGTTTAAGTCAATAGATTATATTACATTTTTAATCAAACGGAAAAAAAGCCGCTCAGAAGCCGAAGCCTCTAAACAACTTTTCAATACCACTTTAATCAAACGTAATTGCATCCACTGTTTTACGATCCATTTTCTTAATTACCTCTACAATTAACTGCACCGCATTTTCAAAGTCATCACGATGAAGAATCGCCGCATGTGTATGAATATAGCGAGTTGCAATTGTAATAGATAACGCTGGTACACCGTTTGCTGTTAAATGGATAGAGCCAGAATCAGTTCCTCCACCCGGTACCGCATCAAATTGATAAGGAATTTTTTTCTCGTCAGCTGTGTCTGTCACGAAATCGCGAAGTCCCTTATGACCCACCATAGAAGCGTCATACATAATAATTTGAGGACCCTCACCCATTTTTGCTAAGGCATCCTTCTCGGTTACTCCTGGTGTATCTCCTGCAATTCCTACATCTACTCCAAAGCCAATGTCCGGCTGAATATAGTGGGCGGAAGTCCGTGCACCGCGAAGACCTACTTCCTCTTGAACGGTACCAACACCGTATACCGTATTAGGGTGTTCTTCGTTTTTCAGTCTTCGAAGCACTTCGATTGCAATGGCACAGCCGATTCGGTTATCCCATGCTTTGGCCATCAATAATTTTTCGTTTTTCATGACAGTGAAGTCACAAACGGGAACAATCGAGTCACCCGGTCGTACTCCGAATTCCGCCGCTTGTTCTTTGCTGGTTGCCCCGATATCAATAAACATATCTTTCTTATCCATCGATTTTTTTCGAGCCTCAGGTGCGAGGATATGTGGCGGCTTTGAGCCAATCACTCCTGGAATATTTCCATTACGAGTCATCACTGTCACTCGTTGAGCAAGCATTACTTGCTCCCACCAACCACCAACCGTTTGAAACTTAACAAATCCACGGTCATCAATACTGGTCACCATAAATCCAATTTCGTCAAGGTGACCTGCCACCATGATTTTTGGACCATCTGTTACCGTTCCAGTTTTTTTCGCAATCAAACTTCCTAGATGATCTGTACTCACTTCATCTGCAAATGGAGAAATATACCTTTTCATCACTTCACGAGGTTCTCGTTCATTTCCAGGAATCCCGTTAGCGTCCGTTAATTCTTTTAACATTTTTAACATATCTTCCACGTTTAAATGTCCTCCTTCAAATTATTGAAAATTATGTATCTACACTAGTATAAAGATTTCTAAAAAAGATCTCAATTCTTTTCGCTTGTCGAAATAAATAAGAAAAGCGTCCGTCAACAGCGAATTTTAGAGTATTTTCTCCGTCATTCACAAGAGTCTCACGTTTTTTTAAAACAATCATCGAATTAAATAGGGTTATTTTCTTTAGTAACCTTCATCCTGTCTCGTATGATTCACCTCGTTCTTCTGCATGTATGCTTGTCCAATTTCCCCTTCGGTAAAACCAAGACTTGCCCCAACATTTAAATATTCAAGAAATAATTTTTCATAATTTGCTCTTGTTTTTTCTTTCCTTAGCCTTTGAATATGGTCAATAACTTCGAAAAAGAGACCTACCAGTTCCACGTCAGAAGAATGAGATGCCTCGGGATAGTCATAGTTAGAATGATCATTAAAGTTTAATTCAATACCTGTAGAAAGGAGGAAGTGAATTCCATCAACATATTCTTCTAAAATAACTTCACGTTCAGATGGACCTTTTTCACTCCAAAACTTAAAGCATCTAGTTTCATTGATAAGCTCTGCTACTTCGACCTGAAAGGCCATGATTTTCCTCTCCAGTAGTGGTTCTGATGATAATAAATGCTTATCTTCAATATACTTATCCAATTTTTTTTGCATTAAAAACATTTCTTTAAAATTCATGCCTAATCATCCTCTAATAATATTTACGAAAAAGAAGTATTTTACTTGTCAATCTTCCTATTTTTTTAAAAGCCTATTACTTTCTCTCCTCGAACAGGGCTTGTTTCATCTTTAAATCTAATCTGAAGTGATTTTGCTTGCTGCCAGTCAGCATTATCCGCTACATGATAATGAATGTGAGGTTCACTGGAGTTCCCTGAATTGCCGCATAATCCTAAAATATCGCCAGCGTATACATTATCACCAGTTTTCACTTGTACACTTCCTTCTTGAAAATGAGCAAGCACACTGTATTCTCCATTTCCATGATCAATGACTAGATGGTTCCCCAGTGGTTCTTTTTCATTTGTATCAACTGTTGGCGTATTATCTGCAATGGTGTTTTCGGATGCCACAACAGTACCATCTTCGGGGGATAGGACTAATTCACCAAAAGCATAGTAATTTTCATTTTTTCCAGGATTACCTTTAAAAGTAGAGCCATTTTTCATAATAACCAGGTCATAGGCGTAACGTTGACTTTCAACTGGATAATGATAATTGACAAGTTCATTCGTGCCGCCCCAAAACGTAAACCATTCATTTAAGACTGGCATAGTGTAAGTCATCTCTGTATAAGTTTTATTTTGTTGAACAAAATCAGTCAATGGTAAAAGCTCTAAACCTTGAATCGTATGATCTTCTGAAAAATAGCTTCGTATCCCTTTATCTTTTGTTTCATTTATCCATTGATATTCTGTATATTCGTTTAAAGATAACTCGGAAACAAGTTCATAAGATTTAACACCTTCATTAAAGTTTTTACCTAGATCCGTAAACTCTTCTGCACTCACAATGCCGCGAAAATCACCGCTCGTCTGATGATAAACTTTTGCAATATCTCCATTCAAAAAAGTATCTGGAAAATCCTCAGGTGTTATGACGAATTCTTGATCTGCATTGCTCTTCTCTTTATCACTCTTTCGAGCAACTTCACTTGAGCATCCCGAGGCTAATGTTAAGATTAATAGTGGCAGTGCAATCATTTTATACTTTAATTGTCTCATCATTTACCCTCCTAATATTTCCCTAATTTACTATACGGAAAAACAAGAGACAAAGTTTCATTCTTACGCAACCTTATGACACAGTATACTCTTTGAGTTATAATATACCTAAGATTTCAAACATAACACAAGTAAATAGTGTTTCGAAATATTTTGCACGAAACAAATACTTGTAAACTTTCTTCATATCCTTTCATTATTTATGAAACTTTAATTACTATGTAAACGTAACTTATAGTAATGGAAAGTTTTATCTGTCAACTAGAGTTTTAAATCGAAACAAATTCGGGAATCTTTTAATAAAGAAGTGTTATCGAAAACGCTGCCTTAACATTAATTTTTTTAAAGATCCTTTGAAGGAGAGATGATCATGACTGTGATCCTGTTCCGATTATTCCTTCTTATCGCTGTTGGAATCATTATTTTTAGTATTACGAAATATTTGCTTGACCCACGTAGAAAACTTGAAGCCGCTTATCGGGAGGGTGATTTTTACCTTTTAGATGAAAGCGGAAATGTAAGGAAAAATGTTATATTTACTTTTGGGAATGCTATGTTCGAAGGAGAAAAATTTCTAGGAAGTACGGATGACTCCTTTGAAGTTACCTCAATTATGGTTGGTACAGAAGACTCTGATCAACTTCATGGCTTAAGCACAACAGATTTTCATTTCATTGAAAAAGAATTAACGCTTCGTTATCCAAAAGCAACGATAGAGTGGAGAAGTCCTATAAAGGAATTATTAAAAAGATTAGACAGGCAAGGAAAATAAAGTAAGCATTCAACATAGATCTAGTAAAAAACGCGGTCGCAAATTAAATTGCTACCGCGTTTTTATATTTTGGTTTTTCATCACAGAATTTTTTTGAAGAACTATCGGCTAGCTCTCCTTGGACAATCCACGAGCCTTCCAGCTCTGCATGAATCAAATCCTTCCTAGTTCAAATATAAGAACCCTCGTACTTAATAAAGATTTAAATCCTTCATACTGCTTTACGGTGAAAAAAACGCTCCCATTTATAGACTACAGTGCCCCGTTTACCTAAATAATAAAAAATTAGGGCTAACAAGCCGAAAAATAGTAAAGACACATACCAAGGCATTTCAGTAATTGCCTGCCCGAAAGCCGTAAATAAAACCGATGGGAGGATAACCCCACCAACCGAGTATTTTATATACTGTCTATATGAGGTAGTCATTTCCATTAAATAAAGCGAAAGTAAATGAAAATGGACAAAAGGCATCATTCTTAAAATCATTACCTGACCAATTGTTAGAATTCTATCTCTAAAAACTTTTTGTTTTAATCGTGTTATTTTTGTTCGAAATCCCGGAAAAATTTCAATAAGTTTAAAGAACATTCCGCTCATTAGTGTTAAACCAATGATCGAATAGATCGTTCCATGAATAAATCCAAAAAAATAACCTCCTGCAATACATATAACAATGACAGGGAGAAAAAGTAAAGGTCTTATTACATGCAATAGAATAAACAAGACTGGAGCTAACCAACCTGCTTCTTCTATGATACGAGGAATCGATTCATTGAATGCTTCCATAGCTGTGTCATCCTCCTCTCTTCTATTTCTATGCGAATAAATTTAAAAATGTTCAAGCTATCTAAAGTATTTTAATTTACAGGACCAAATACATCACTAATCCTACTTGTGCAACAAATATTAAAGGAAGCCCTATCACAAATTTAAGTTTACTTGTTTTATGACAAATAACTTTGGAACTAATATGCATGCTTATTGCCCCACCTAAGATAGCTACTATGAATAGATTCTTTTCAGAAATTCGCCATTGCTGTCTCTCGGCTTTTTTCTTATCCATTAACATTAGTGTCATACCAACAATAGAAATGATAATAATATAAACAATAGCAATCAAGAAGTAATTTTCCATGTTTTTATAGACTCCTTTTCACTTGTAAATGGCTCTTATCATGAATGTTAAGAAAAACGCGTAGTGTCTTTTATTAAATACAGCGTGAGCTTTCGCCACCCCGGGTAGAACACGTATGCGTGTAGGTGCTACCTTGGCATAAAGGTAGCTGTCAGTTTTTACTTTCTTATCTGTTAAGAAAAATTGCATTTCAGTCTTAAAAAACTTAGTATCCTTTTTCTATTTCGTTGCTTTTATTATCACGGAAGGTTGTTTGGAAGAATTACCGCTCGCTTTCCGTGGATGATCCGCGAGCCTCCTCGAGCCAAAAAACGCTCTGCGGGGTCTCGCTTGGATCATTCTTCCACAGGAGTCTCGCGGATTCGTCCAAACAACAATTTTTTATCAAAGCAGTTTACGTAACCGTTATTGCTTCTGAAAAAGCTCGAAGTAGCGAAGGCGGCG
>NZ_JBIMEV010000009.1:0-130794 GCF_051262595.1 Salipaludibacillus sp. CF4.18 | reverse complement strand
CATATATAAAGGTAGTTTACGTAGACAGCCTTTCTAAATGAGTGGTGTTTATTCGCTATTCCAAGCCAAAAAACCATAAGGGTCACTAAACCTGCTTTATAAAAAATGTTGTTTGGAAGAATCCGCGAGACTCCTGTGGAAGAATGATCCATGCGAGACCCCGCAGAGCGTTCGTTTGCTCGAGGAGGCTCGCGGATCATCCACGGAAAGCGAGCGGTAATTCTTCCAAACAACCTTGCTTGATAACAAAAGCAACAAAAGACTACGATACAGTTTTTCTTATGGATGAAAATGAACGAGTCCTCCTGATGATTTTACGATTCTGCTTGGATGATTCAGAAGTTCTTTTTCTTCAAGTTTTTTCATTCCTATTTCTTTTGCTTCATTATCGCTTGTTGCCTCTAAAGTTTCGTTTACTAGGTGTTCTCCAGCCTTACTAAATGCAGTTAAATAGTATTTAGACATTAAACTCCCACCCTTCAATAAAATCATATAATACATATCCCTTTTTTACCAGTATTGAAAACGCTCTATAAACCTAGTTTCTATTTGAAAATAGCTCGTTGGTTGCCTTCAATAAAATTTGGTATCTGCTATCTCCATTGAAAATAACCTCCTTTCGAGTAGCATCTACACGCAAATACGTAGGTGCTACTCGGGGGTGGCGAAAGAACACGCTGTATTTAACAAAAGACGCTACGCGTTTTTCTTAGTCACAATTTGGGCTCCGGGTGAATAAACTGGGCAAAGAAGGAGGAGATTGAATGAGTACCCATAAAGATATGAGACAGCATTGCGAAGAACACATGCATCGTTATGTGCAGGTAACGACGAATGATAACCGATCATTTGATGGTATCGTTGAGTGCGTAGATGAAGAAAACTTGTATTTGGCAGTTCCAAATGGTGGAGGAGAAATAGCGGGAGGACCTCATGATTCAGCTGGCCAAGGCTTCGGTTATGGTTATTTTGACCAGGCAGATGAGAGACAGTTTTTCCCTGGGTATGGAGGTTATGGATATCCATATTATACACCGTATCCACAACCATATTATCCTTACTACAGACCACGAAGGTTTCAACGACTAATACTGCCTTTAGCTGCTTTAACAGCACTATCTGTGTTACCGTACTACTGGTAATTGTTAGAATGTTTTTTCTAGAGATTTTGCTTTTATATACAAGGGCCTCGAATCTGATCTAGGCGGCGCCTTTCCACAGGCAACGCTTCAGCGCCACCCCGGACAGAGGCTTTATATCGGGCTTTTTCAGATGGCGTTTTTCTATACTGTGTATGGGACGAAGTTTCTGTCGCTTATATACCACCCCTTTTAGAGGGATCAAGAAAGTGTATATTACTTTTTTGATCCCTCTTAATGATTTTAATACGAACATTTATTCTTATTATGATATAATTTTAGATAGAAAGGAGGAATATACATGGTTCGATTTATACATAGTGCGGATTTGCATTTAGGACGGTCGTTGAAAGCTTCATCTAATATGACGGATCCATTTATATATATGGCTTCACAAGCCACATACCATTCATTTGAGAAGCTTGTAACAGTTGCTATCAGTAAAAAGGTGGATTTTTTTCTAGTAAGCGGAGATATTTACGATGAGGAACAGCGATCAATAAAAGGTCAGTGGTTTTTCCGAAAACAAGCACTTCGACTTCAAAAAGAAAGTATTCCATTGTATATAATTCATGGTAATCATGATCCACTAGTACATAAGGATAACCTTATAAGCATGCCGGAGAATGTTCATATTTTTTCATCAAAGGTATCAAGTATGTTTTTGAAAACGGAAGCAAAGGAAGAAGTGTATATTTATGGCTTCAGTTATCCTCAGGTCGCTTACACGGAAAACCCTGTTCCCCTATATCAAAAAGAACGTAATAACGAGGCGTATCACATCGGTATGCTTCATGGTCAGGAAAGTGGACAGCTTGGACACGATCCATATGCCCCATTTACCGTCAGTAGTTTACTGGAGAAAGAATTTGATTATTGGGCATTAGGCCATGTTCACAAACGAGAGGTACTGACTGATAATCCACCTGTCGTTTATCCTGGGAATGTCCAAGGTTGCCATCGAAAGGAATCAGGTCCAAAGGGTGCCTATCTCGTAGAAATAACTAAAAAAGAGACTTCTCTTTCATTTATTGAAACTGCCCCAATTGCCTGGATGGAAATCCGTGTGTCTATTAATGGACTGCTTACGGTTGATGAACTGATTGATGAGGTTGGTGAGAGAATTCAGGCTCTTGAGGATACTAGAGCGTATATACTTTCTCTCGTAATTGATGGAAAAGGAAAACTCCATAAGCTATTAGGGAACTCAGAAAAAAGGAAAGAGTTATTCGAGCTTTTGATAGAAGAGTATTCTACTAATGATATGTCAATTGAAAAGTTACTCATTCAAACAAAATCAATTATCGACAAAGAAAGATGGCGTAATCAGGAACATCTTATTGGAGATATTATTCGAACGAATGAGGCTTTAACAGCAGATAACAGCGAAGTGAAGGAGCGGTTAGCAACTCTTTATGATCATCGGCATATACGCAAATATTTAGAAGATCTATCCGATAAAGAGCAGCAGAAATTAGCAGAGGAAGCAGAGAATATCCTGTTAACGACATTAATAGGGGAGGAAGAAGCTCTGTGAAAATATTAAAGATACATATTTATGGATACGGGAAATTGGTAGACCAAGAGTGGAACTTGGAAGATGAAATGTTTTCGCTGTTTTATGGTGAAAATGAATCAGGAAAATCAACACTGATGGCCTTCCTATTAGCTGTTTTCTTTGGGTTTCCTTCTAAAAAAGAGAATCAGTATATACCCAGAAATTCAAATAATTATGGGGGATCTATTCTTATAAGAGATCTCGACCAAAGGGAAATATTCATCGAAAGAACTTCAGGAAAGTATCAAAAAGGAATCGTTCATATACAGTTTCCAGATGGCAGCACGGGAAGTGAACATGAACTGAATCAACTGTTAAAAGGTTTGGACTCCAATACATTTAAAGGAATTTTTCATTTTGGGTTAGATGGTCTTCAAGGGATAAATGAACTAGACCCGCAGCATTTAAATCAATACTTATATGATGCTAGTATGACGGGGGCTTCAGAATTAGCGAAGTTGGAAAAACAACTTGAGCTTGAAAAAAATCGTTTATTTAAAAAAAGAGGGGTTAAACCTGAAATTAATGCTCTCACACAAGAGTTAAGCGAATTAGAAAAGAAAATAATCAAATGGGAAGAACGATTGGATCAATATGAATGTTTACAACAATCCATTCAGGTAAAAGAAGCAGCATTACTTGAACAAAAAGAAGAAAAAAAGAGAATTCAGGAGCAGTTACGTTGGTTGGACAAACGTATAACACTAAACCCGATTATAAGTGAATGGCATGCATACAGACAGGAAGGGAAAGACGAGGAAAATCTAGGTTTCCCTGTTGATGGGGTAAGGCGTCTTGAAGGACTAAATGAGAAAATACAAGAAGCTGACGTGAGGCTGTCAGTAGAGAAAGACCGATTAGCTGAATTAACAGATAAAAAGGAAATCTCAACGAAGGAATTATGTAACGACGAGAGTATTCGTGAAATGAAAGACCTAGAAAAACATCATGTGTTTTATTCCAATTTGCTTGAGGATGCAAAATCACTTTCAGTGCAAAAAGAGGAACTGTATTCTTATCAGAGAGTAATTGAAGAAGAATGGCCGACCATAGATAAACAGACTTTTGAAAAGGCTCAATACGATCCATATATGTTAGAACAATACGATGACATGAAAGAAAAATGGAGTCGCTTAAGGACAACAGAAGATAGACTGATTGACGAAGAGAAAAAGAAAAAACAAGAATTAAATTTTACCGAACAACAATGGCAAATGGAAAGTGATAGTCTTTTATCAGATGAAATGCTTGAAAGATATAAGAAGCTTGAAAATAACGAAGATCAAAATTTTCAGGCAAAAGAGAAGGAACTTAAAAGGGAACAATTAAAATGGATAAAGGAAGAATGTAAAAGAAAGGAAGCCATAGGAAAAAGAAATAAAAGACTGTTTACAACCGGCGCTATTTTAACAATGTTAGCAGCGATAGCTACAACCATAAATGGGGAGTACATATTGTCTGTTTTCTTTTTTGTTGCAACAATACCGCTTGTTTTAGGGTTACGAAAGCCCCTGATAGATCGTTCTTTATTGGAACAAGTTGCACATCTTGAAAATGAGATCGAAATAATACAAGAGCAAGAAAGTACGACCTCAATAAATAATAGTTTCACCATAGATGTTTCACGACAATTAAATGAACATCATGAAAATCTTCGTAAAGTTAATGATTTGGGTACAAAAATGTTATTTATTAAGAAGCAATTAGAAGATTGGACACAAAGTTGGATGGATTTGCAAGACGAGTGGAGGAGTCTTGAAAGAGATATAAAGGAATGGAGTGAGGCGGCAAAACTCCCGGAAGGAAATGACATTTTATTTTACGGTAAGTTTCTCGATTCACTGAAAATATGGTATCAAAAAGCGAGAGAGATTGCAGATATAAGGAAAAAAGAACAGGGAATTTTAAATCAGATTAGCAAGTTCGAAGAGAGAGTAATGGAAATAGCAAAGACATTTTCCTTGTCGGAGAAAGCTTCGATGCCGTCCTTGTACAGAGAGATTTTAGTGATACTTGAGAATCAACAACAATGGAAAGAAACTAGTTTACGTGAAGAAGAAAAACTAGTGTCACTAAACGATGTAATAAGTGAATTAGAAAAAGAAAAACATCTATATGTTGCAAAAGTAGATAGCTTACTATATCAAGCTCATGTTGATACTGAAGAAGCTTTTCGGGAAAAAGGTATGAAAGCTGAGCTATACAATATAAACAAATCAAAAGAGAAAGAACTCTGGGTTCAAATAGTTACCATAGTACCTGATGAGTCTAAAAGAGTACCTTTAATAGAAGATATTATTCACCGTGACAGAGATGATAATGAAGAACAAAAAGTCTTGAGTGAAGACGTAACACGTATTGATCAGGAAACGAATCAATTGCATGCTGATTTGTCTTACCAGATAAACGAGTTAAAATATCTTGAAGAAGATGGAACCTATGAGGAACAAAAACAAAAATACACGATGATCAAACAAAAGTTAAATGACTATGCGAAGGAATGGGTCGTATTAGAGACCGGCGCAATGATGATTGAAAAAGTAAAAGATATTTATGAAAAAGAACGACAACCTAAAGTGTTAAAAAAGGCACAAGACTTTTTTAGCAGACTAACGTCAGAAGAATATACTTATTTATTTGCTCCTATAGGTGAAAAACGATTTGTAGTTGAAAGAAATGACGGTCAGCGATTTGAACCGACACAACTTAGCAGAGGGACCTGTGAAATGCTTTATTTATCTATTCGATTAGGACTTGCTCTTGAAGATAGTTCAAGAGAGCAATTCCCGCTGTTTTTAGATGAAACATTTGTTAATATGGATAAACAAAGAAGGATAAACGTCTGGAGTTTATTAGAAGAAATATCAATAGAACGTCAAATTTTTTATTTTTCTTGTCATGAACATATATTAAACGAAATAAATGATTATAAAGCTCCCGGTTTTTTACAGGCATTCAATTAAGTTTATACCGAGTCTTGTCTACGCAGTACTTGAATGTAAGCCCTTTTAATAAAAGGAATCTTTTGGTAAAGTTAGCTGTATACCCTATAAAGCGGATAGGACGAAGTTGGAGGTTATCCTATTGAAGGATAAAACGGAACAATGGAAATTATTTGAGAATATTAAAGATGAATTTGTTCAAAGTATTGCAAAAAACATGTCACTGTATGGAATTACACCGTCAGTAGGCAGAGTTTACGGCAGTTTATATTTCGCTGAAGAACCGATGACGCTGGACGATTTAAGGGAAGCTGTAGGCATGAGTAAAACAAGTATGAGTACTGGAGTTCGCTCCCTAGCTGATATGCAAATGGTACAACCTGTTTTCAGAAGAGGCGTAAGGAAAGATTTATACAGTACGGAGCCTGATTGGCACAAATCATTTATGACACTTTTTACACAAAAGTGGAAAAAGGCGACGGAAACAAATGTGGAAGAAGCCGAGGATACGATCGAAAAACTACAACAATTATTATCCAATACGACAGATCATGATCTTAGTACTGAAATTCAACAAGCGGTTTTTAAAATAGAAGCTGCGGAAGAATATTACGATTGGTTACTTCGATTTGTGGATGTCATGGAATCAGGTGAAATTTATAATTTAGTACCGAAAAAAAAGAAGTAGAAATAGGGTGACCCAAAGGTTTGGGTCATTCTTACAAGACATCCTTTTCTTACTAGGAACTATTGATGCTCCTGCATGCAGACCATATGTGCACATAGTTCCTTACAAAGAACTTTCATTTACATATTTCTCTTAATTCTATGTAAAAATGTCGAAGTATTTCATTTTTAGCCTATTTTGTATTAAAATAAGAAGAAAGACTAACGTAAAAAATGAAGGATGATGGCTATGAATGAGTTTTCAGTTTACTTAGTAGAGGATGAGCAAAATTTAGGGGAAGTCATCAAAGCATATATGGAAAAAGAAGGTTGGTCTGTAAAACACTTCACCGATGGTAAGGAAGCTCACACTTATGTACAAGAACATGAGCCGCCACATATATGGGTTTTAGATATTATGTTGCCTGGTATGGATGGTTATCAATTATTGAAAGCTATAAAAAGCGAGGCAGATACTCCGGTTATCTTTATATCCGCCCGAGATAAAGATTTAGATAGAGTTCTAGGGTTAGAACTGGGAAGTGATGACTATTTGGCAAAACCGTTTTTACCTGAGGAACTAATTATCCGTGCCAAAAAATTACTTCATCGCGTGTATCCACCTGAAGTTAGGGAAGAGGATGCTCTTGAGATAAACGGATATACGATTGATCCTAAATCTCGAACAGTTCATGATGGACAAGATCCGATAGAACTTACTACAAAGGAAATGGATCTTGTAATACTCCTAACGTCCAATTTAGGGAATGCATTGTCCCGTGAATCTATCATCGAGTACGTATGGGGATCAGATTACTTCGGTTCTGAACGTGCAGTAGATGATGTAGTTAGAAGAGTACGAAAAAAACTTTCAAGAATTCATGTAGAAACTTTATATGGCTATGGGTATAGGGTTCTATCCTCATGATTCGGTTAAATTTAACTCAACGAATTTGGTTCTCGTTCATTTCTATTCTTTTGTTAGTAGCTCTGTTAATAGGAATCATATATCCAATCTCTTTGAAGAGCGCACTGACAGAAGAGACTTATAGAATTATTGAGCAAGAACAAACTCGTTCTGCGAACCCACAGGGTGAGCATTTAGTTCCTCCGCAATCAGAGATTGATTTTATTGAAAGAAGAGATGCGGAAAGGTCTGTAGGGCATTTGTCTCTGATGAATGAATTTGGAACGTATGTGGGAGACCCAGTTCCCAGTGAAGTTTTAAGAGAAATGGGAGAACGGGCTCAAAATCAAATGACTCGTAAGGGACGGTACGAACTTACTTATAATGGCGCAACTCTTTTCTATGTAGTATTTAAAGTTTATACAACTGAGGGGGAAGCATATTATATTTCTCACATGTGGGATACATACCGTGACCAGATGGTTAGCCGACTATGGGGAAGATTAAGTTACATTATGCTTTTTGCTAGTTTAATGAGCCTCGTACCTGCATTTTGGCTTAAATACTATTTGAAACAACCGCTAACAAGTTTAGGTGCTCATTTCGAACAAATTGCTGAACGGAATTGGAAGGAGCCTTTTCATTGGGAAGGTGATGAAGATTTCGAAAAATTATCTAATCAATTTGAAAAAATGAGACAAAATCTTATCAAATATGATGCTGTTCAAAAAACATTTATTCAGCATGCATCTCATGAACTAAAAACACCTATTATGGTAATTAAAAGCTATGCAAAGTCTGTCAAAGATGGCATTCTTCCACGCGACGATATTGAACATACGATGGATGTGATCATCGAAGAGTCGAATCGCATGGAAAAAAGGGTTAAAGATATGCTCTATTATACTAAGTTAGATTCATTAAATGGAGCTCCAGTGGAAAATGATTACTTTCCATTTGGTTCTATCGCTTATCTGGTAGAAGAAAGATTTCGTTTAGCAAGAGAGGAAGTAGCTATTTCCGTAGAAGGTGGGGCTGTAAAGCTAAAAGGTGATAAAGAGCTTTTAACTGTACTATTGGAAAACTTAGTTGAAAATGCTCTTCGCTATGCGGTGGATGCTATTAAGATTTCGGCGAAGGAAGTGAAAAACGGGGACATTCATATTCAAGTATGGAATAATGGTGAAAATATACCCGTTACTGAACTTGAACATATTTTCACTCCATTTCGGAAAGGAAACAAAGGTCAATTTGGTCTTGGTTTAGCAATTGTTAAAAGAATATGCGAACTGCATAATGGATATCCAAAAGTTGAAAATAAGGAAGATGGCGTATTATTTACAACGGTGTTTCCACGACACGAACAATCTTCTAAACCCACATAAATCTATTCCTTCGTGACTGAAGGGATAGGTTTTTTAGTTTTCGTCGAACAAAGAGACTCGAATCCGCTCTAGGCGGATGCTTTCGTAATAGCACTAACAGTGGCTAGAATTTACCCTTTGATATCCAATGACACAATACCTGAATATCGAACGTATGTCAGTACCTTTTGATGTGATATAATTGAAGAAATAAAGATTATTTGGAGGCGAGGAGCAGAAATGAGAAAAGGAATACACCACCATAAAGTCGGAGAATCGGTAGATGCTTACTTGTTAATAAAGACTGGAAAGAAAGGAATAGCCAGTAACGGAAAACCTTTTTTAAATCTTCAGTTGACAGATAAAACAGGCGAGTTAGAAGCAAAATTATGGGGAATCTCCAGGGAAGATGAAGCTACTTTTGTAAGTGGTTCAATCGTACATATACAAGGAGAAGTTCAGGATTTCCGAGGAATGAGACAACTTAAAATAAAAACAATCCGACCAACAACGGGCATGGATCAAGTAAAACCTGATGATTTCCTTCCATCGGCACCACGAAACAAAGACGAAATGCTAGAAGAAGTCACACAGTATATATTTGATATGAAAAATGCAAAAATACAACGCTTAACAAGACATTTATTTAAAAAACATCAGAAAGAATTTGCTGTGTCCCCAGCGGCTACGAAAAACCATCATGAATTTGTTTCCGGTCTCTTGTATCACGTAGTATCGATGTTGCAGCTATCGAAAAACATTGCATCGCTTTACCCAACCTTAGATACAGATTTACTTTATGCAGGCGTGATCCTTCATGATATGGCGAAGGTGAGAGAGCTATCTGGTCCTATGGGAACCCAGTATACGACTCCGGGAAAACTTATTGGTCATATTTCTATGATGGTCACTGAAATTGATGAAGCAGCAAAAGAACTAGCGATTGAAGGGGAAGAAGTATTAGTTTTACAACATATGGTTTTATCTCATCACTCTAAAGGGGAATGGGGAAGTCCTAAGCCGCCACTTATCCGTGAGGCGGAGATGTTGCATATGATTGATAATATAGATGCAAAGATGAACATGATGGATCGCGTATTGGACCGTGTCATCCCTGGGGAATTCTCAGAACGTGCTTTTGCCTTGGAAAACCGCTCCTTCTACAAACCAACCTTTCATGAACCTCCTATAGATTTATAAGAAAAACGCGTAGCGTCTTTTCTTAAATACATCGTTATCTTTCGCCACCATCATTTAAGTATCAAGGGTGGGTTTCCCTTGATACTTGTGGCGTAAAGATAGCTGTCAATTTTATAAATTCTTATCTTATAAAAAAGTAAGGTGTCCAATTATTTATTGGACACCTTTTTTACAAGAATTTATAAAATTAGTAGCTACCTACACGCCACCCACCCTCCTATAGTAGCACCTAAACTCTATACGTAGGTGCTAATGGTGCGGTGGAAGCTGACGCTGAATTTTGCAAAAGACGACTATGCCGTTTTTCTAAGAAATTATGACTTAGTTATCTCTTTAACAGGACTTAACTCAAGTACGTGATTACTGGCAAGAATATCATCTATCACTTCTGATCTAAAAAGGTCATAACAGCTTGAGTGTAACCATTCTTTCCACGTCAATGTACGGCAATCCTGCCAAACTTGTTCCCAATGAGCTAATAAAAAAGATTCTACACGATCATGGACAATAGGAAAATATACGAGAGACGATTTTGTCTCTATTTCTTCGATTTTATTCATTACTGTTCGAACAAGATATTCTTGAAATTCACCATATTCCATATTAGATAGTTTTTTCTGGTGCATGCTAAATCCCCCATTACGTGTTTAATATTTAACTAACATATTCCCATCCTAGATAACTCCCAAACATTTAGATAATATGTATGAAGAAAACTAGGAGTCATATCAAAAATATTGAAAAAGGGCACCGGAAAAGTAAAAAGTAAACCTTTTTCCAGTACCCTTATCAAAGTTATTACTCCTTGAATGGTCAGCAGTTATTATTCTCTTTCTGAATACATAGCCTAGCGCTTACTAATTTAGCATACGTAAGCAGAACCTACGATGATCAATAAAATAAATAATACAACAATTAATGTAAACCCGCTTGTGGAAGGAACAGGTGCAACGCTACTCATGATTACTTCATCCTTTCTCATTATTAATTGGGAAGGAGTGAGTCCCTTACTTACTCTATATGTACAGTAACCTAAAAATGCTCTAGGCGGATCTGAATTTTTTGGGTGTAAGAAATGTATATGACCGTTGTCAAGCTAGTTACGTGCTCTTGTAAGGACTTAAAAGATATGTCTGTAGCTATGAGGCTTTTAAGCGCGTTAACTGCGAAAAGCATTCCCAAGGAGCAAATTCAAGTACAGTCTTGTTCTCATTAAAACAAGCGTGAATAATAACAAAGCTAATAAAAAGATGTATATCTGAAAAAATAAGACATACACCTAATTTTTATGAGATCACAGCTATGATAAAATTATTGCTCAAAAAGATCTTCAAATTGCTCATCAAATACTTCTATGTCCACAGTCTCTAACAACTCTTGTTGCTTCTCATTCATTCTGTGAAGCTTGCGATCATTATAAGCGGAACGCAGTTGTTCTTTGACTTCTTCAAAGTCATCCTCAAATGGTGTCCTGTTAAGTACTTCAATTATATGAAAGCCGAACTGACTTTGCACAGGTTCACTAACTTCGTTGACATCTAAATAAAAAGCCGTACCCTCAAAAGGAGGTGACATTGTACCTCTTCTAAAACTACCTATATGTCCACCATCTTCACGGGATGCAGGGTCTATAGAATATTCTAGAGCAAGTTCACCAAAATCCACCCCATCAGCCAATTTGAGGTGTACCTCCTCAGCTTTCTCAAGGTTTTCGACTAAAATATGACGTGCCTCTACTTCTTCGCCCTGCTCATACTCCTTCAGAAGTTCATCATCATTTACCTCACCGATATCTCCAATGTGATGTTGCATGACTAGATGGTTAATAACCCGTTTGTTTAAATCATCTTCACCAGAAATTCCTTGCATTTTCATCATCTCGAAGAATTGTTCATCGTTTGTTGCACCTAAGTTATCTTTTAGGAAGTTAATTTCTTCCTCTATTTCAGTGTCTCCAATTTCAAGACGTTTTGCTTCAGATTCTATAATTTTATCTAAAACCAGGGATTGAAGGACATTTTCACCGTGTTGATCTCTTAAAGCACGATTAAATTCTTTTTCCGATATATCACCAGATGAAGTTGCGACGATTAATTCTTCAGTATTTTGAATTTCAGTATTTTCTTCAGATTCCAAGGAATTAGACTCATTGGAACAAGCAGAGAGCATAGTTATGCTAGAAATTATTGATGTAAGGATATATTTTTTCACTTTTTCAACTCCTGAATATTTCTAATTTAAAATGTAAAATTCTGAGTTATATCACGTATAAATATAGCATATCGAGTATGGATATGGTATCTCATTTTCCCTCGGATAAATATTTACTAATTAAGATTTTTCGAAAAATCGTGACAAACGTCCATACACAAATGACTCGCTTTAATAAGATGTATGGAAAGTTAAAACAAGGAGGAATGAACATGTCACATTCATATCAATCTGGATTTGCTCTGTTAGTTGTATTGTTTATCTTATTAGTGATTATTGGAGCATCGTGGGCGTATTAAGATATCCGTAAGAGTATAATTAATTTGGTGAAGGTATGATGCACCTGTATAATCATAGTGATTACGCTTCTCTAATTATGCTATTTATTCTACAGGAACAGTTGTATAAAATAACTATTTCCTTATTACTGGATACGATTGTAGAATTAACACTTAAGAAAACCGAAAAAAAACCAAGCAAAGATGCTTTGCTTGGTTTTTCTCTGGTAAAGTTAAGTTAAAAAGATCCTAAAGAAAGAAGAAGTAATTAATATGGTAATGAGTACATTAATCGTTCGAAATACTTTTCCTTGTTTTTCCTCGGGTATTTCTTTTTGTATACATAACGAGTTTGTCATTGAATTAATCATAAACAAATAAAGCGTTGCAAAAAGAAAGAAAGGTAAATACATCATCTAGTAACCCCCAGTAAAGATAGACTCCTATTCTACTTTATCAAACCGTTCCCTAAAATCCTAGTTATTTGTCTGATGAAAAGGGGAACATAATGTAAATAAGAACTCATCTTGAATTCATGTCTATATTGTATCAAACTTTTCGGTAGACGGGAAATGAACAGGTAGAAAGCTTGGAATAATAAGTGTACAAAATAAAAATAAAGGAGGAACTAATGACAACGAATCAAAGATCAAACCCTTGGAAAATAGCATTTATTAGCCTGATAATAATATTAGTTTCAGCTTTAACACTAGGTATTATTTGGATAAATCAAACTTTTAATTCGGCAACAAATGAATCATTTATTCCCCCAGTGGTTAAAAGCTCTTCAGGTCCTCAATTTACCATTTCTACAACGAAAGAGGATGCGAATTATTGGTTGCAACAAGAATTGATGGAAGAAGAAGGAGATTACGAAATAGTCATTGAAGACAAAATTCGGATGGAGACGAATTTCAAAGCCTTTGGCGTGAACGTTCCGATTCAGATGGAACTTGCACCTAGAGTTACAGAAGAAGGGAATCTAGAGCTTATAGAGGATTCGTTCCAAGTAGGAGGATTTCATTTACCGTCTGAACAAGTTTTTCAATTAATTGATACTAACGTTGAACTTCCTTCTTGGATTCAGGTGGTTCCTGGGGAGCAGAGGTTTCACGTAAACCTTCGAAATGGAGTATCAGAAGAAGTAGATATCAAAGTAATCTCTTTTGATTTGGATAGCGATGATATCAAGCTGGAAATAACACTTCTAGAAGAAGAGGGATAACAAGTATTGCAATCCATTAACATCTAGAGCAAAAGAGCAAGTATACTATTTTTGAAAAGGAGATGGCTTTATAAGCCATCCCTTTAAAGTTAGGCCTTATCCTTTAAAGGAGGACAGAGTATATAGAAACCATCGCGATGCTCTTCTATTAATGATTGTTTTGGTGCAGTACTGATATGTTTAAAGTTTAAGAAGTCATATACACAAATACCAATATTTAATGCAGACATCATTGCAATGTAATGCACGAATTGAGGAAAAAGAATGGCACTTACTGTTGATAGCAAAGTCAGAATAAAAGCTGGAGATCCTATCGAAAGAAGACTCATCTGCTTAGATAATGGTGCTTTCGCTGAATAAAAAAAATAAGGCCATTGATTTTTTCTGAATCCGAATGTTGCCTTTCTACCAATCAACCAAATAGGCAGACAATGCAAGAATAAATGTATGGGAAGTACAATTATTAATAAAACAATAAAGGAAATAGCACCAAGATCTACTAGGGGTGCTGTCGTTAAAAATGTTCTAAAAATCATAAAGAAAATTAAAAAATAACCGAGCATAACAATGGAAGACAAGAACCATAATCGTGCTATTCCAAATTCACTTTCTACTGAGACTGTTTTTAAGCACTTCATTTGTCCACCTCCTGCAACATTCAACAAAACTATCTTCACTTAAAAATTTAGATTACTATTTGCAATCAAGCACTATAGTAACTTACGATGAATTGCTAAATAAATCAAGGGTTTTTATAAAATAAATTCAAAATTACTTTCGACATAAATTGAGAGAAGCGATTTAAATACACAAACAATTGAAAAAAACAAAAAAAGAGTACGTCCATTCGATGATGGAGCACTCTTTTACATAACTATAAAAGTAAATAAAAGGACGGACCAAACAGTTAGAAAAATCATCTAGTCAATTCAATTACTGTGATGTAGCCTTTTTTGAATTGGGCGTTAACTTACCATTTTCTTCGTTGAAATCCTCGTCAAATTTAGTAAGAGACTTTTCAAATATAGTAATAAATTCAGGTCCGTAAATATGTTTAACGATACTCATTAACTCAGAAAATTCCGGGAACTTGCCATATAAATCTTTTATAGGCAATGAGCCACTATATACACCGTAAGTATGCGGGTTATATGATTCAAAAGTCTCCAGTAGTAACTCTTCACCTTTAGGAGTTAAATAAACATAAGTATTTCGTTTGTCAGTTTGGCGCTTGGAAAAAGATAGTAATCCTCGTTCTTCCAGTTTTTTTGAGAAGTTAAAGGCCGTAGATACATGCATGACACCAAATTTGGCAATATCCGATATAGAGGCGCCCTCTAGATTAAATACGAGCCATAAAATGTGGTGTTCGTTGATATTTAAATCAAAAGGTTTAATCCATGTTTGCCAATCTTTTTCAATAGATTTCCATAAAGCTTTGCTTAGTTGAGCAATCTTATGGCTAAACATGATTGATTGCTTCATAGACAATTGTGTTTCGTCCATGTTCTCCCTCCATTCAAATAAATACTTTATTTTTGTTATTTTCAAAAGATTCATTATTTTTTTAGGAAAATGATATTATCATCATAACATAATATTTGATTCTTTCTCAATATCATTTCTGTATTTTCAGAAAAATGCATTTATGATAGAAAAGACACACCACACCCCAGTCATAAAATTATAATGACTGGAATAATGGGGTGCTTGAATGGAAGACCATCTCACGAGGAATAATGAAAATGACCATTAGTGGCAATAATGTAAATTAACGATTTTCCATTTATTACAATTAATTTAGAATATCAATATTATAGAAAACTAGAAATTTGATAAAGTAAAAAGCAGAAATTTACTTATTTTCTTTCATGAAGGTTTCCATAAAAGATTTTAGTTTTTCGACATGATTTAACGGTACAGCGTTATAAGTTGATACTCGGCAACCTCCAACAGAACGGTGGCCGTTTAAACCTATGAATCCAGCATTCTTTGCTTGTGTAAGGAACTCTTTCTCTAAATTCTCATTGGCTAACTTAAAGGTAATATTCATCTGGGATCTCGCTTCAGGCTCTGCATGTCCTGTGTAGAACCCACTGGACCCATCAATGACACTATAAATAAGATCTGCTTTTTGTTTCGCCAATCGTTGCATTTCCTCAACTCCACCAAGACCTTTAATCCAGTCTGTTACAAGGCTGGTTATGTAGATAGCAGCAGTTGGAGGCGTATTATATAACGAATCTTTACTAGCGTGTTGCTTATAAGACAAAGATGGTGGAAGTTTCTCATTTGCTGATTCTAATAAACTCTTTTTCATTATTACAATCGTAACTCCAGACATTCCAGCATTCTTTTGGGCACCAGCGTAAATCATATCGACATCATTCCAGGGAATAGATCGGCTTAAAATATCACTTGACATGTCAATAATAACTGGCACGGCTGGTTCTTTAGGGAAAGAAGACCATTGCGTTCCGTAAATTGTGTTGTTAGAAGTAAGGTGGATATACGCTGTTTTTTCAGTTACTTTGGATAAATCCACTTCTGGAATATGTTTAAATTGATTACTTTCAGAAGTCGCGAGCGTGGTGACATTTCCCAAGGCTTGCGCCTCTTTGGCAGCTTTTTCAGACCAAGAGCCGGTTAAGACATACGCCGCTTCTTTGTTTTCAGGCAAGAAATTAAGAGCAACCATAGCAAACTGAAGACTTGCTCCCCCTTGTAGAAATAAAACTTCGTAGTCATCAGGTACAGAGAGCAGCTCTTTTAATTGATTGATTGCTTGATAATGAATTTTTTCGTAAAGAGGGCTTCTGTGACTCATTTCCATGACTGCCATTCCAGAGTTTTCATAGTTGAACATTTCTTCCTTAGCTTTCTTTAGAACAGGTGCTGGAATAGGGCTTGGACCAGGATTAAAATTATAAACTTCTGTCATTGTAAAACCTCCTAGAGTAATAAATATCACATTGTTAAAACATAGCTTGGATATGTTTTATATATTAACAAAAAACGACATGCCAATACTTTGACACGAGGTCTGAGTTACATTAAATTGGATTGGATTTCTTGAGAGATGTCCTTTAGTGCTTGCTCTGAATATTCACTGCTGTGATCATGCCAAACTGCTCCAAAACCATCACCTTTACCGTAGCGGGGAAGAAGGTGAATGTGGAAATGAAAAACGGATTGACCTGCTGCTTCACCATTATTGTTTAGCATGTTTAATCCGATTGGATCAAAAGATGCTTTTATGGCATTGGCAACTTTAGGTACAGCCCTAAATAAATTAGAGGCAGTTTCTTCCTTCAATTCGTAGACGTTTTTTTCATGGCTCTTTGGAATCACAAGAGTATGTCCTTTTGTTACTTGACTTAAATCTAAAAAGGCATATACTTCGTCGTCTTCGTACACTTTAGCTGAAGGAATTTCTCCAGCAACAATTTTACAAAAAATACAATCGTCACTTTTGTGCATGACATATCACCTCTTTAACATTTTTTAGAATGTAATTATTAAAAGTAATTCCGTTCCGATCTTGCTTCTGGACTATTGTGAAAATTTCCTTTTTCATATCTTACCATAAATGAGTCATTTAATTTAATATTTTGTCAATCGTTAGTAACTTGGACTTTATTACCCTTTTTAGATATAGTAAAGATTGGATACTATGGATGTTAATCAAGGAGGTATGAAATGTGAATGATCTTTTGAAAGTAAGTCATATCACCGGTGGTTATCAAAACAGTAAGCCGGTTCTCCACGATGTTTCTTTTACTGTTAAACCTCATGAAATGGTAGGTCTAATTGGTTTAAATGGAGCTGGGAAAAGTACAACAATCAAACATATATTAGGATTGATGGAGCCTCATAAAGGAGAAGTCCGTTTATTAGGAAAAACAATGGCGGAAGATAAACTGAACTACCGTCAAAATTTTGCTTATATCCCGGAGACCCCTCTATTATATGAAGAAATGACACTGTGGGAGCATTTAGAACTGACCGCGATGGCGTATGGACTAACAAAGGACCAATTTGAATCCAGATCCCATAAGTTATTAAAAGAATTTAGAATGGTGAAAATGGCTAAGTGGTTTCCAAGTCATTTCTCAAAGGGGATGCGCCAAAAAGTAATGATCATGAGTGCTTTTTTGATACGGCCTTCCGTTTATATTGCGGATGAACCGTTTGTTGGTCTAGACCCTATTGGAATAAAGTCTTTTCTTGATCGTATGGTGGAACTTCGAGAAGAAGGTTGTGGTATTCTCATGTCCACTCATATATTAGCAACAGCGGAAAAATACTGTGACCGTTTTATTTTGCTTCATCAAGGAAAAATTATTCTAGAGGGTACACTTACTCAACTTCAGGAGCAGGCAAACATGCCAGGAGCTGATCTGGATGATATTTATGTAGAAGTAACGAAGGAAGATTTATATGATTAATGTACAGGACCTTTGGGGCAAACGTCGCAGTGACTATTGGACAATGGCAATACGCTACCTTCGTCTTATTGCTAATAGTGGCTTTTTATTTACGATTTACTTACTTTTTGTGTTCGGAAGTTATTATTACGGCCAGTTTTTGCAATGGCTTCCAGAAGCATTTCCAGCGGTATTATTTTTCACAGTTGTTTTTACTTGGTTAGAGACAAGGGGAAGAGTTCGAACGTTCATGAAGCAAGGCGACTTGTTTTTTCTTACCCCGGTGGAAGGAAGATTAGCACCTTATATTCGTTCTTCTATTTTCTACAGCTGGATCATGGAAACATTCTGGCTCGCACTGTCATTTTTAGTATTAGCACCTCTCTTTTTCGACCGAATTCAGGGCACAGGCAGTGTACTCTGGTTTAGTTTATTTCTGCTAAGTGCATTGAAAGCATATAACCTTCTTACGGGATTTGAAGAGCAACGCGTATTAGATAAGTATCATTATTTGATACACACACTCCTACGGGCAGGCCTGAATCTAGTGGCAGTATACGCTATTTTTTCTGTCCAACCTTTGTGGGTCATCGCTGTTGTTACAGGAGCACTCCTTCTTTTCTACTTAGGCTATTACCGAAGATTAGCTCAACAGTTTAGCTTGAAATGGGAAAGACTTGTAGAGATTGAAAATCAAACAGTGATGACATTCTATCGTATAGCGAATAGCTTTACGGATGTTCCGAGTTTAAATTCTAAAGTGAGATTCAGAACGTGGTTAAATGCTATCTATTCGCTTATTTCATTCGATAAGAAGCATGTGTATCATTATCTTTTTGCTCGGTCATTTTTCCGGTCAAATGATTACTTTGGGATTTACATCCGCCTTACACTTCTCGGAGCGTTATTTCTCTCCATCGTTGAGTTAGACTGGGGGAGGTGGCTGATAGCGATTCTATTCGCTTATATGACCACCTTGCAGCTGGAAACACTGAAAAATCATTATGATACTAGCCAAATGGTGGAGCTTTATCCTATTGACCCATCCATGAAAATTAAAGCTCATTCATACTGGATGAACGCATTAGGAGTTTTTCAGGTAATCGTCTTTGCTGTGATCGTTTTCTTCCCTTATGGATTTCTTGATGCAGTGATCGTTCTAGTACTTGCATTAGTTGCTTATCAATATCATATTCATGTAAGACTTCCTAAAAAGTATGAAACTTCTTCTATGTAATATCGTAAGTATAAGTAAGAGGAAGGAGCTGTACTAATGACGGAAGAGTTAAAAAAACTCGAACGGGAACTGGAACGGTGGGAATACAGGAGTTTACGCACGTTATCGATGCCCGAAAAAGTAAGCAAGCGATGGCAAAATAAAATCAATAACAAACTGCCGGATAAACTGCATCGTGTTGTTACAGAAGGTGTCAAACAAATGATTAGAGCGACGATAGCAAGCAGTGATTATTTATCTGGTCAGCCTATATTAACCGACATATCTTTAACAGAACGCGAGAAAGTACTTGATGAAAAAATTAAAGCGTACAAAAGAACGGCAGCATTAGAAGGTGCTGGTACTGGTTTTGGTGGGATTTTTCTGGGAATAGCCGACTTTCCGTTACTTTTAAATATAAAAATGAAATTCCTTTTCGATACGGCAAAGATTTATGGACATGATGTAGAAAATATAAGTGAGCGTTTATTTTTACTTCATGTATTTCAGTTAGCTTTCTCGAAAGAACAACGAAGAGTCGAGGCTTTCGAGAAAGTAACCCATTGGCAAGAGACGACAGAGTCATGGGTGAATCCAAATCCGAGCCTTGAAGAAATTGACTGGAAATCCTTTCAATTAGAATACAGAGACTTTATTGATTTGCCGAAAACGTTGCAGCTTATTCCGGGATTTGGGGCGATCGTTGGGGCGACAGCAAACTATCATTATTTAGACATGCTGGCTTACCACGCTAAAAACAGCTACAGGCATCGAGAAATTTATCAAACAAAAGTCTTACAGTAAGTATAAGCAAAACGGAAAAGATCCCTCTTGAATAACTTTCAAGAGGGATCTTTCGCCTTATGTTCTATGCATTTTCAAATGTTTTTAATACTAGGTTTCCCAATAAGTTAGCCCCATGAAGCATTGAACGTTCATCAATATCGAAGTGCGGATGGTGATGAGGATACGTGGTTTCCCAACTTGGATTTTCAGCTCCGGTAAAAAAGAAAGCACCTTTTACATTTTGGAGGTAATAACTAAAATCTTCTCCTCCCATTTGAGGTCTGGAATGTACCACTTCTGTAATTTCCGGTGTTTGGCTCGCCACTTGCTGAACAATTTGTGATTGTTCTTTATGATTGATAACGGCTGGATAACCATAAGAATAATCAAATTTGACAGTGGCACCATAGCTAGCAGCTACACCTTGAATTACTTCGTTCATATCTTTTTGGATCTGTTGTTGAACGTCTTGGCTGAAGGTCCTTACAGTCCCCTCTAACCTTGCAGTATCAGCAATAACATTATAGGCGTTCACTGCATCAAATGCACCAACGCTAATGACCGCAGAATCCATTGGATCTACTCTTCTACTAACAATATGTTGCAACGACTGAACAATTTGCGAGCCAATTAGAATCGAATCTTTCGTGTGATGCGGCTGTGCACCGTGACCACCTTTACCTTGAACAGTTACCGTAAAATGATCTGCCGCAGCCATTATTGGGCCTTCTGTGTATTCAATTTGTCCTAAAGGAATCGTAGCCCATAAATGAGTGCCATAGATAACGTCTACTCCATCAAGGCAACCGTCTTCGATCATTGGTTTTGCCCCACCAGGAGCATGTTCTTCCGCAAATTGATGAATAAAAACCACGGTACCACTTAGTTCCTCTTTTATTTCATTAAGAACTTTCGCTAAAACTAACAGTAATGA
Source organism: Salipaludibacillus sp. CF4.18 (assembly GCF_051262595.1). NCBI lineage: Bacteria > Bacillati > Bacillota > Bacilli > Caryophanales > Bacillaceae > Salipaludibacillus > Salipaludibacillus sp. CF4.18. Next base: position 109,941 of record NZ_JBIMEV010000009.1, on the reverse strand, counting down.
TGTGTGACCATCGTGCCCACATGCGTGCATTACGCCAGGAACAAGAGATTTGTAAGGAACATCTTTGGCATCTTGAATTGGCAGTGCATCAAAATCTGCCCGTAATGCAACAGTTGGACCAGGTTTTGCTCCGTGAAGCTTCGCAACTACTCCGCGACCTCCTACATTTTCTCTTACTTCATGACCCAGCTCTTTATGATATGTTGCAATATATTTAGGTGTCTCGACTTCCTCAAATGATAATTCAGGGTGCTGATGCAAATAGCGTCTAATCTGGACCATTTCATCAAAATAACTTGCTAATTTTTCATGCAATTTATTATTCAATGTACTCACTCCCTATTCAGCTCTCTAGAGGTTAATCATAACATTTTTCGATAAGAAAAACGGCATAGCCGTCTTTTATTAAATAGAGCGTGAACTTTCGCACCCTATGTTTCACGAGTTTTTCGAAAAGCTATTGGCAAAGGAAGGCATTGAAAAAAGTAGATGAGTACTTTTCCAATGCCTTCTTTAGTTCATGTATTAAGTTTTTTGTCTGAGGAGTTAAATACTAAACGGAATATATTGCGAGAGATAAGCAGCTACTCTAGCGAAAAGTCCCGTAAATAGCATGATTCCTAACACAATCATAATTACTCCACTCGATTTTTGAATTATAGGCAGGAACTTATTAAGGTTTTTAATTTTATTTATAGATTTTGAATAGAGCATGGCAACAAGTAGAAACGGGATGCCTATACCAATAGAATATGCAAATAGTAGCAACATTGCTCCATAAGTTCCAGTATCGGCAGCGAGTGTTAAAATAGAACCGAGCACAAGGCCAATGCAAGGCGACCATCCAGCAGCAAAAACAAGACCGAATAGAACAGATCTTCCAAAGCTGGCCGATTTGGCCGGTCCTCTGAATCTTTTTTCACGCATTAAGAAATTCAAACTGAAAATTCCGGTCAATTGAAGACCAAATAGAACAATAATAATTCCACCTAATTGTTCTAATAATGCAGAATTTTTAAGGAAAAATGATCCAATAAAAGAGGAAGAAGCGCCTAAAACTAAAAATATAGAAGTGAAACCTGCGATAAATCCAATGCTTCTCGTGAAAATAAGACGCTTATCGGCGGCTATTTGGTTTTCTGAAATGCCACTTCCAGTTAACTGAGCAATATACGCCGGGACGAGTGGAAATACACAAGGTGATAGAAATGACACGACGCCAGCAAAAAGAGAAATCACAAGCGATAAAAATGACACTTCGTTTATAATGAAAATACTTGAAAATACCATACCTTAACCTCCTTTAGAAAAAGGCACTATTTATGAATTATATAGAATAATCAACACTGAACGATAACAGTGCTAAGAAAAAAAATACCCATTATAATATACATGAAATAGGACGAGATTAGAATCTTTTTCACTTAAATATCATTTTTTTCTGTTTGAAACCTTTTATGACACTTATCTTCTTTTTTAACTAAGAAGATTCGTCATTTTTAAAAAGAATGTATAAGTAGACAACTATCTTTACTCCACGAGTGTCAATGAAACCCATCTTCCTATCGAGTAGCACCTACACGCACTACGTAGGTGCTACTCGGGGGTGGCGAAAGATAACGATGTATTTAACAAAAGTCGCTTTGCGTTTTTCTTATTTCGTGGAGTATAATACTTTGAAGTGGAGGTGAAAGATCGTTGAAAAAGAAAATCATGTCTATTTTATTCTTTATAGTTTCGTTATTCACAGTAGGATTAGCTGTATATTTTGTAATAATACTATTCGGTAATTATGCCATAGATGAAAAAGATTTAGTGTTAAATGAGTCAACAAAAATAGTTGATCGAGATGGAAATGAGATTACTAGACTGTTTGTTGAGAACCGTGAAATTGTAGATCTTGAGGACATCCCGAATCATGTAAAAGATGCTTTTATTTCGATTGAAGATCACCGCTTTTATGAGCATACTGGTATAGATATTCGTGCGATTGCCCGCGCATTATACCGGGACGTTATTACGCAATCAAAAGCAGAGGGCGCGAGCACAATTACTCAACAATTGGCAAAAAATGCGTTTTTAACAAATGAGAAATCCTGGTTAAGAAAAACAAAGGAAGTTCTGATTGCGGTTAATTTGGAACAAAGGTATTCAAAGGACGACATTTTGGAAATGTATTTAAACCGAATATATTTTGGTCATGGAGCCCATGGAGTTCAAGCGGCTTCCAAGCTATATTTTGATAAGGATGTAAAAGACACTTCTATTGAAGAAGGTGCCCTTTTAGCATCGTTAATCAAAGCACCAAGTCACTATTCTCCTTTTTTGGATCCTGAAAGAAGCAAGGAGCGTAGGGATTTAGTGTTGCGAACGATGGAACAGAGAGGGAAGTTATCAGCGGAAGAAACTGTTAGGTTGCAAGGAAAAACGATTCCTACAGATCAAACGAAGATCACGGAAAATCAGGCTTATTTATCTTATATAGATATGGTTTTGGAGGAAGCTGAGGAAGACCACCAAATTAGTGAAGCAGAAATACTGAAAGGTGGGTACACCATAGTCGTTGAAATGGATAAAGTGGCGCAAGAAGTGCTTTACGAACAATTCCAAAAGGATGAAACGTTTCCTGGTTCGAATGTCCAGGGAAGTATGGTATTACTAGATAATGGCACAGGAGCAGTTATTGCTGTGCAAGGGGGTCGGGATTATGTTCGAAAAGGGTTTAATCGGGCCGATCAAGCTCTTCGTGCTCCTGGATCGGTTTTCAAACCAATAGCGGTTTATGCACCAGCAATGGAAGAAGGACTTTTTAATCCGTACTCGCTTCTAAAGGATGAGCAAATAAATTTTGATGGGTATGAGCCTCAAAATATTAGTGGACAATACACAGGAGAAATAACATTGTACGATGCTATAAAAGATTCAGTTAATCTACCCGCTGTTTGGGCGTTGGACCAATTGGGGATTGATATCTCAAAATCATATTTAGAAAAACAACATCTTTTGTTGGATGACGATGGATTAGGAATGGCATTGGGAGGTTTGGACCAAGGAGTTTCACCATTGACAATAGCCTCCTTGTATAGGACTTTAGCAAATAATGGCGTATACTCTGAACCTTATTTAATTGATAAAATTTATGATAGAAATGATGAAATGGTGGCCGAAGTGGTTATCGAAGAAGCAGAAGTTTACTCTCCTAAAACAGCCTGGGATATGACACGTATGTTGGAAGCAGTAATCCAAGAAGGCACAGGAACTTCAGGTCAATTTAATGGGGCTCTAGCGGGGAAGACTGGAACGACTTCTCTTGATTCTGTAGAAGGTGCATCACGAGATATATGGTTTGCAGGGTATACACCAGATGTCTCAGGTGCTATTTGGATGGGGCTCGATACAGATGATGAAGAAAACTATATGACCGCATCCAGCGATGTTACTACAATCGCATTTAAAACTGTACTGCAGGAAATGTACCCTGAGTCCTCTGAAACAAATCTAGCTTTTGAGGTACCGGATGGGGTAGAGGATTTAGAAGGTCCGATCCAATTTGTTGATATTGATGATTTATCTGCAAATTTAAAAATTGGATTTACGGGTGGCCGGGTAGAGCTATCGTGGTCTTCCAGTCAGGATGATCGCTTGCATTACCGGATTTATGAAGTAGTTGGGAATGATCGTAAACTTATAGATGAAGTTGTTGGAGAAAGTGATTATATCGTAAAAGGAGCAGGCGTTTTTTCTTCTTCCTCCTATGTAGTGGTACCTTTTAATCCACAGATCGACAGAGAAGGTGAAGCATCTAATCAAGCAGACGCAGAATTCCAATTATTTTCACGAGACAGCGCTTCTTAATAAAAGGGCGTATAGCGTTGCACGCGGAAAGCCATTTATCACTAGATAATTCGAATAGCACCTAGGAAGGAATTTGATAGGTGCTATTCGGGGCGGCAGAAGCTAACGTTTTTTATTATAAAATGTGATCAGATTGTGAACGTAATTTTTTCAAAATAGTGACATGGATCCTCAATTATTGTATTGTCCATTATAATTTAAGTATAATGTTACATAGTGAGAAAGTAATGGCAAGATAGAAAATCAAACATAATTTTAGACATGGGGTGTAAAGGTTGACGATGGAATTTAATGATCAGTTTTTAAAAGCATGCAGGCAAGAGCAAACGAGCCATGTGCCAGTATGGTATATGAGACAGGCGGGAAGATCCCAGCCGGAATATAGAGAAATAAAGAAAAAGTATAGTTTAGAAGAGATTACTCATCGTCCTGAAACGTGCGCGTACGTAACGAAATTACCAGTTGACCAATATAATAACGATGCTGCGATTTTATATAAGGATATTATGACTCCTTTACCGGCTATTGGCGTAGATGTAAAAATAGAAAAAGGCATTGGCCCAGTCATTTCAAACCCTTTCAGTTCGCTGAAAGATGTACAAAGATTAGGACAGCTTGAACCGGAAAAAGATGTTGATTTTGTACTTGAAACAATTAAATTGCTTAGAACACAATTGAATGTACCCCTAATTAGCTTTAGTGGCGCTCCTTTTACTTTGGCGAGCTACATGATTGAAGGCGGACCATCTAAAAATTACAATAAAACGAAAGCAATGATGTACTCACAGCCTGAAACATGGAATCTATTAATGGACAAACTTGGAGATACGGTAATTAGGTATGTAAAAGCGCAAATTAATGCTGGTGCACAAGCGATTCAAATATTTGATTCATGGGTTGGAGCCTTAAACCAGCAAGATTATCGAACTTATGTGAAGCCGATAATGAAGAAAATATTTACAGAATTACGAGGAGAAGGTGTTCCCCTAATTATGTTTGGTGTAGGTGCCAGGCATCTTTCTCTAGATTGGCACGATCTTCCGTTAGATGTTGTGGGCCTTGACTGGCGATATCCAATTAACGAAGCAAGAGCTGATGGTATTACAAAAACAGTGCAAGGTAATTTGGATCCTTCTGTGTTATTGGCTCCCTGGAAAGTTATTGAAGAGAAAACAAAAGAAATTTTGGACCAAGGCATGAAGCAGCCAGGGTATATTTTTAATCTTGGACACGGTGTATTCCCTGAAGTAGACCCTGCAACTTTGAAAAGGCTGACTGCTTTTGTTCATGAATATTCAACAGAAAAGTTACTACAAATTAATCGTTGAGGATGATATAAATTGAAAAAAACAATTGGTTTATTAGTAATGGCTTATGGTACACCTAGAAATATGGGCGAAATTGAATCGTATTATACCCATATTCGCAGAGGAAGAAAACCATCACAAGAACAATTAGATGATTTGACAGAAAGATATGAAGCAATTGGGGGAATTTCACCGTTAGCTAGAATTACAGACGAACAAATGAACAAGTTGGAAGCAGAGCTCAATAAAAGATACGATGACCTTGAATTCAAGGCTTATCAAGGTTTAAAGCACATCGATCCCTTCATTGAAGATGCGGTTCACCAAATGAAGAAAGATGGGATTGAGGAAGCGGTTAGTATTGTGCTGGCACCTCACTATTCAACGTTTAGTGTGAAGTCTTATAACGGTCGTGCAAAGGAAGAATCTGAATTAATCGGAGGTCCTTCTATTACTAGTGTTGAAAGCTGGTATGATGAGTCGGCTTTTATTAATTATTGGGCGGATCAAATTCTACAGACAAGAGAAACAATGACGGAAAAAGAGCGCAGCAATCATGTAGTTATCTTTTCGGCGCATAGTTTACCTGAAAAAATACTGCAGAACGGAGATCCGTACCCAGACCAACTGAAAGAAACAGCTGCTTTGATTGCTGAAAAAGCAGGAGTGAAGAACTATGAAATAGGTTGGCAAAGTGAAGGGAACACTCCTGATCCTTGGATTGGACCAGATGTGCAGGACTTAACGAGAGAATTACACGAAAAACATAATTATGAGGCGTATATGTATTGCCCTGTTGGATTTGTAGCTGACCACCTGGAAGTATTATTTGATAACGATTATGAATGTAAGGTTGTTACTGACGAGGTTGGTGCAGGATACTACCGGCCGGAAATGCCAAATTCAAAACCTGAATTTATCGATGCTTTAGCTTCCGTTATCCAGAAAACGTTCAAGGTTAAGAATAATGTCTAAGCAACGAATTGCAATTATTGGCGGTGGGATAACAGGTCTTGCCGCTGCATTTTACTTAGAAAAAGAAATCAAGCAAGGTAACATTGATGCTGAATATGCTCTCTACGAAGGAAGCGGGAGGCTAGGAGGCAGAATTCAGACTGATTATCAAGATGGTTTTGTTATCGAGAAAGGTCCGGATTCCTTTTTGGCTAGAAAAACAAGTATGTCCGAATTTGCAAAAGATGTAGACATGAATGAGGATTTAGTGGATAACCATTCTGGTTCATTTATTTTACATCATCATACATTACATCCTATGCCAGAAGGTGCAGTGATGGGAATTCCAACAAAAATTATGCCATTTGCGAAAACAAAATTATTTTCTCCTATGGGAAAGGCTAGGGCAGCATGTGATTTGGTATTGCCTAAAACAAATAATGGCCAAGGTGATGAGTCACTAGGGCATTTTTTTCGTAAAAGATTAGGTAATGAAGTAGTGGATCATTTAATTGAACCTCTATTATCCGGAATCTATGCAGGCAATATTGATCAATTAAGTTTGCAAGCAACTTTTCCTCAATTTCAGCAAATGGAAAACAAGTATCGTAGTTTAATTATTGGAATGAAAACACAGCGAGCGCAAAATCAAACTAAAACAGCTCGCCCTAAAAATGAAAAAGACAGTAAACCAAAAGGAATGTTTTTAACCTTTCTAGGAGGTTTGCAATCGTTTGTAGATCGGATTGAGGAAAGATTGGACAGTGGCAGTGTTCATAAAAATAAAGCATTACTTGAAATGAATAAATTAGAAGATAAATACGAACTGCTGTTTGAAGATGGTACGAAGGATACAGTAGATCGAATTATCCTCACTACTCCTCATCAACAAGCTTTTAAGCTTTTTGAGCAGGAAAAGTTCATGAAGTACCTTGGAGACATCCCTTCAACTTCCGTGGCAACCGTAGCTTTAGCCTATCCTAAACAAGCAATAAAAAAAGATATTGATGGAACTGGTTTTGTAGTTTCAAAAAAGTCAGGTTATACGATTACTGCCTGTACTTGGACTCACAAGAAGTGGGTACATTCTGCACCTGAAGGTTACGCATTGTTAAGAGCGTATGTTGGTAGGGCTGGAGATGACAGTATTGTTAATATGACAGATGAGGAAATTTTAGGAAAAGTTAAAGAGGACTTAGATCATATTATGAAAATTGAAGGAGATCCCTTATTCTATCGTATTAAACGATGGAAAGAGGCAATGCCGCAGTATGAGGTAGGTCATTTAGAACAACTTCAAAAAGTCAGACAAGGTTTAAGTGAAGCCTATCCAGGCATTGACCTGGTGGGTGCCAGTTATAACGGTATTGGCCTGCCTGATTGTGTGGATCAGGGTAAAGCCGCTGTTAAACGTCTTGTAACTTCATAAGACATAAGAAAGCAGTCTCTTCAAATATACTTGAAGAGACTGCTTTTTTTACAAGTTAAGAATTTATAAAATTAGCAGCTATCTTCACGCCGCACGTATCAAGGGAAAATCATCCTTGATACTTAAAAGATGGCGGCGGAAACTGACGCTGTATTTACCAAAAGACGGCTATGCCGTTTTTTCTTAGCTATGCTTTTTTACGTTCGATTTCTCCAGCTAATGCATAAAGGGCGATGAAGGAAGCGAAATGAGAACTAAAGTCGTTTCCATCTTGTTGAGGATATACTTCTACAAAATCCATGCCAACAACACCTAATTTGCAAACTTCGTGGACAATACTTAACAATTCATGAGAATTTAGACCATTACCGTCGACTGGTCCACCTGGATTAAAAGCATGATCCAATACATCACTACAAATACTCAAGTAAACGACATCCGTATTAGTAGATGCTATGTCATAGGCTTTTCTAGCGATATCTCTTATATGATCTGATTGTCTAATATCTTCAATCGTAAGAGTGGTAGCCCCCATTTTTTGAGCTAGCCTTCCATTTTCAGGCTTATTTCGTGGACCGTGAATACCTAAGTGTACAAGTGATTCATTCACAACGCCTTCTGTCTCGTACAATCTTGCAAAAGGGGCACCGCGACCATATGGGTCTCCATTCGAATGTTCATTATTGTCATAGTGGGCATCCAAATGAATAATCCCGACTTTTTTATTAGATTCTTCAATGAGTCCTTTAACAATTGGATATGTAATTCCGTGATCACCCCCAAATGCAATGGGGAAGTTTCCAGTACTCCAAATATCCTTAGAGAAAGCTTGAATTTTTTTCATCGTATCCTCTGGTTCAGCAGGCGTTACTGGGACGTCTCCTTTGTCGCCGATAGAGAGATGTTCAAATACATCAAGATGATTCAATTCAGGTAAGTAACCACTGTATCTTCCTGAGCATAACCGAATTACTTTAGGCCCTAGTTCACAGCCAGTATAATCCCCCCAAGTTACAGCACCTTCCCACGGCACACCATATACAGTTACATCTACTTCACTTTCTTTTTCCGGAAAGGCTACTAAGTTCTCCCCTCCTAAAAAACAAGGTGTATTTCCATAAATGAATGAAGACATGAAAAATTCCTCCTTTTGCAAAATATCTATTTATAAGTTCCCTTAATCACCAAATGATAAACGAACTAGACAAATAATTCAAAAATTATATTTATATTGATTTGTCGAAACCTTCCTCAGGCTTGAATTAAATAGCGGAAAAAAGATAATTTTGAGAAGAAACGTCGATAATGAGCCTATTTTTAAAAACTTTGTCAAAAAGTTATTTAACTTTTCTAAGTATACTCATTTATACTAATTAATGGGGGCAAAAATAAAAAGGAGCTAATTAAATGAATACAATAGTTGAACTGGAGATTGTGAATCATTTACGAAAAAGTAAAAATGACATAGTTAATGAAATGATGCTGTTGTTTCATAACGTCTCAATGACGAGCACCCAAGAGTTAGATTTACATAATGAAATTTCTAGTTTACTAAAATCTTTCATCTTTAAAATTACAACAGATAAAATGTTGAACTATTCAGGATTCGGCAGAAAAGTAGAGGAATTCCGTATAGCAATGGAGTTATCCGTTGCAAATATTGTAGATGTATTTGATGATTGCCGGTTAATCGTGGAGAAATGGATAGCAAGTGCCCCATGTAATAATGAGGGGAAATCATTTGCATTAGCAAAATTAAATGAATTTTTTTTGGAAATACAAAAAGAGACCTATTTACACACAATTAAAGAAAAAAATATTGAACTAAACTCAAAAAATATAGAATTAATGGAACTAAGAAAAGACAGAATGAAAATTCTATCGCAAATTTCCACTAGTTTTGCTCATGAAATTCGTAATCCACTTACTTCTATTAAAGGGTTTATTCAACTTCTTGAGAAACGAGTGGATACTCCGGAACTGGAAAAGAGATACTTCGAATATATTTATCGTGAGATGCAAGAATTAGAACGGGAAGTAAATCAAATATTATTATTGTCAAATGAAAAAAATCATCAAGATGTTATAAATACACGAATTTCATTGAGTGACTTACTTAATGAAGCAATTCATTCATTTAGACCAATTCTAATGCAGAATAAAATTAAGATGGAAATTAATTTCACTTCTAATCTAATTGTTTTAGGAATAGAAGAGCAAATAAAACTGATATTACTTAAGTTATTACAAAATGCCAACGATGCACTAATATTAAAAGAAAAAGATCGTAAACTATCCATAAGCCTTATTGAAAAATCGAATACACTAATTATTACGATTTCAAACAATGGTCCTCCGATCCCCAGTGTGATAAGACATTCTATATTTGAGCCATTTGTAGGGACAAAGGAAATGGGAAAAGGACTTGGGTTAACTGTTTCTAAGCAACTTATGAAGAAGCATCAAGGAACGATTGAATACCATTCAGAAGGGAAATGGACAGCATTTAAATTAAGATTCCCAAAGCAATAACTATTTTATAAATAGTGTTAATTATGTTCGTTTATAGGCTCAAATGTGATATGATAAAAGTTATGGTTAAATGTTCTGAGGAGTGTTTATATGGCGACAGAATGGAATGTCTTAAATCTTTTACGTCATTCACGTCACGATTGGTTAAATCACCTGCAACTAATAAATGGATATTTATCAATGGGACGAGTTGATAAAGTAGAAAAACTGGTGGAAGACATAGTCAATAAAGCAAAGAATGAAAGTCATTTATCCCACTTGAAGATGGATAAAGTTGCGGAAAAACTACTGACATTTAATTGGGGAGATCACTCGTTCCGGATTAGTTTTGAAGTCATAACCAGTGAAAGTGATTGGTCTCAAGTAGAAGATACCGTGTATCCCTTTTTGGAGATGTTATTTCAATTATTAGATACCTATGCAGTATATGGTGAAGATCATCATGCGATGATTATGATCAGTGATATTGAATCTAAAACAATTGAAGTTGACTTTCAAGGGACTTTAACATTTACTAAGGATATGGAAAAAAGAGTTAGACGGATTGAGAAGGAATTTGAACACAATATTGAACAAATAGAATGGAATGAATCTGAGTGCTATGTTAATTTTTTTCCAGAAGGCATAGTAAGGAAACGGTCTCACCATACGAGTGAGAATGGTTCTAGTATCAGATAAGAGGTGAAGGATATGTTTGTAGATAAAGTAAAGATATTTGTAAAAGCGGGTGACGGTGGTAACGGTACAGTTGCATATCGTCGAGAAAAATTTATACCTGATGGTGGTCCAGCCGGTGGCGACGGTGGTAAAGGTGCTGATGTTGTTTTTGAAGTGGATGAGGGATTACGTACATTAATGGACTTTCGCTATCAGCGTCATTTCAAGGCTAATCGTGGAGAAAACGGGAGACCTAAAAACCAGCATGGGAAAAGTATGGATCCTATGGTAGTTCGAGTTCCGCCTGGTACAACAGTCACAGATGAAAAAACAGGTAAGATAGTGGCAGATTTAACGGAACATGAGCAACGAGCAATTATTGTACGGGCTGGACGCGGAGGCAGAGGTAATTCTCGGTTCGCAACACCATCTAACCCTGCACCAGAGATTGCTGAAAATGGTGCACCTGGGCAAGAGAAGGATTTGGTGCTGGAATTAAAAGTATTAGCGGATGCTGGTTTAGTGGGTTTTCCAAGTGTAGGGAAATCAACGCTTCTTTCTATCGTTTCAGCAGCCCGACCTAAAATCGGGGATTACCATTTTACTACTTTAGTTCCTAATCTAGGCGTAGTTGAGACAGAAGACCACCGTAGTTTTGTTATGGCGGATTTGCCTGGCCTAATTGAAGGTGCTCATTCTGGAGTAGGTCTTGGTCACCAATTTTTACGGCATATAGAAAGAACAAGAGTAATTGTTCACGTTATTGATATGAGTGGAATAGAAGGACGAGATCCTTTTGAAGACTATAAAACGATAAATTTAGAACTTAGTGAGTACAATCTAAGGCTTACAGAAAGACCTCAAATTGTCGTGGCAAATAAGATGGATTTACCTGGTGCTGAGGACAATTTGGAATTGTTTAGAGAGCAGGTTGGTGAGGACGTTGAGATTCATTCGATTTCTGCAGCTACCAAACAAGGGCTGTCCGGTTTGCTAATGAGTATTGTAGACAAAGTGGAATCAACACCAGAATTTCCTCTTTATGAAGAAGAAGAATTGGAACAACGTGTTGTTTATAAATATACCCAACAAGATGCTCCATTTAATCTTACAAAAGATCATGATGGCGGCTTTACGATCGAAGGGCACGAAATTGAAGTCATATTTAAAATGACTGATTTTAATCGTCATGATTCTGTCCAGAGATTTGCTAGAAAAATGCGCCATATGGGTATTGATCAAGGATTACGTGATTTAGGAGCCAAGGACGGAGATATCGTTCGAATCTTGGATCACGAATTCGAGTTTATTGAGTAAATAAATGTACGATGAGGAGTCGAAGAGATTTATGAAGCAAGCATGAGTTTGCTTTTTCTCCTTCGACTTTTTTTAATAGATAGGAAAGGGTATGTTGACAGTTCTCTTAACGCCAGTATCAAGGGACCCCTTAATGGATGTTGTCTAGAGATCAAGCTGTCGTTAATTAAAATGGCTACGCGTTTTTCTTATGATGAAATTTAAATGAATGGTATTTATACATATAATTATTAATTACGTTTAATTAATTTCATCAATAGAAATTGTCTCAGTATTGTCAACTACGGAGACGACCATTATAATGATGAAATAGGTTTCATATTTTAGGTGGTGAGGGATTTGCGCAAGCGTACAGACCAATTTTACTTGGTGAGGGAAGACATGTTGCCAGAAGCAATGCTGAAAACAGTAGAAGCTAAAAAGCTGCTAGAAAGTGGTAAATCATATAAAATTAATGAAGTCGTACAACAAGTGGATTTGAGCAGAAGTGCCTTTTATAAATACAAGGATGGTATTTTCCCTTTCCATACAATGATAAAGGAAAAAATTATTACCCTCTCCATCCATTTAGAAGATCAATCCGGCGCACTAAGTAAGCTTCTGTCTTTAGTGGCTGCAACAGGTGCAAACGTACTTACAATTAACCAAACAATTCCTTTACAAGGGAGAGCAACGATTACTATGACAATTGAAACTGCTGCAATGCACGCAGATGTCACGGTTCTTTTAAAAAAAATTGAAACTCTTGAATCAGTAGTAAGGGTAGAACTCATAGGTTCAGGTGCATAAGGGAGTGAAAGTATGATGGAGAAAGTCGGATTTTTAGGACCTAAGGGTTCTTTTACAGAGGCAGCCGCCAAAGCTTTAGTACCTAGCAACGAGCGAGTGCCGTTTCGTTCTATTCCTGATACGATGGATGCAGTTAGTGAGGGGAAAGTAGACCACGCGATGGTTCCAATGGAGAATGCTATTGAGGGATCAGTTAATATTACGCTAGACTACTTCATTCATCATCAACGAATGAATATGGCTGCTGAAATTGTTGCACCAATAGAACAACATTTGCTGGTAAGTAATCAAAATTTATCTTCTTGGGATGAAGTGAAAAAAGTATATTCTCATCCCCAAGCAATTGCGCAGTGTCACCAATTTTTACGCAAATATTTACCTGAGGCGGAAATTTCCTATGTGAATTCTACCGCAGCGGCAGCTAAATATATTCAAGAAAATCCAGATGAAAGTGCAGCTGCAATCGCTAATAACATAGCTGCAGATGCCTATGGTCTAAAAATTGCCCAACGTAAAATAAACGATTATGAAAATAATCGTACACGTTTCTTGTTGTTAACAAAGGGAGATAAACCATTTAGCAATAAGTTGATTTCTGATGAAACAACATATAAAACCTCTATGATGATCTCACTTCCTTCTGACTTTTCTGGTGCTTTACATCAAGTTCTTTCTGCGTTCTCTTGGAGGAAAATGAATTTGACTAAAATAGAATCCAGGCCTACCAAAACAGGATTGGGAAATTATTTCTTTATTATTGATGTTGCTATGAAAAGAGATAACGTTCTAATACCATCAGTTTGTGAAGAATTAGAAGCACTAGGGTGTGGAGTACAAGTGTTAGGTAGTTATCCTTGTTTTTCTTGGGAAGAGCTTCAAAATATTGGAGAAAAAGTTGTTGAAACTAAATCAACGTAAAAGATTCTAAAAAAACTGTGAGAAGGGTTAAAGCCCTCCTCACAGTTTTTTTATTTATATTATTTATATATTAGGTTGCCTTTAAAGTAGGCTGTGGCATTTTTAAGTAAGTAGTGCATATATATTGAAAGTGAGTTTGTCTTTTTAGATTAAGCAGTGACCAATCGCCCAATTGTGCATAGGATAGAGTGATATCGTATTGGAGGGATAATAAATGAAAATTCATATTACTCAAAAAGGGGATACGCTTTGGAATATATCCAAAAAGTACGGTGTACCCTTTGAGAGTGTTAAGTCAGCAAATAAACAATTAGCAAATCCTGATCTAATTATGCCAGGGATGAAAATAAACATCCCGAATAACAAAGCTCCGACAGCAAACAATAAAATAATTGCTAAAGAGGCACCAGTTGCAAATAAGCCGCCTGTGAAAGAACAACCAAAACCGAAGAAAGAAGAAATTAAAAAAGAAGTTAAAAAAGAAGTTAAAAAACCAATACCACCTAAACCTGCACCAGCAAAACCGAAGCCAGCACCGGTACAAAAGCAACCATCTTATGAAATAAATAAAACGAACATGAATGTGAATGTTTATAATAAACACGCTTATAAACCAATTTCTGCACCTCCGCCAACACCGAAGCCAAAAGAAAAAGCAAAAGCAAAGGCAAAAGTATCACCTACTATGCCGGTGAAACCTAAACCAATCGCCAAAGAAAATAAATATGTACCGTCTAATAAAATTACAAAAACAAAACCACTAGAGGCTAAAATAAAGATACCTCAGGTTAAACCGGTAAAGGCATCACTTCAACCGACAATGAAGAAGCAAGCAAAGCCAATGATGCAGCAACCTATGCATAAAGGTTACCAAATGGGACCAGTGATGGAAGGATGTATACCACCTGCATATCTTTGCCAAGATTGCGGTAGCAGCATGCCACAACAACAATATAATTCTTATATGGCACATCCGGCTCAAATGGAAGCGATGTATCAGCAGCCGAATAATCAATTAATGGGAATGCAGCATGTACCGCAACAAGCAAATAACCAAGTAATGGGAATGCAATATCTGCCCCAGCAACCGAATAATCAAGTGATGGGGATGCAACATCTGCCCCAGCAACCGAATAATCAGATGATGGGGATGCAGCAAATGCCACCCGAGCAACCGAATAATCAGATGATGGGGATGCAGCAAATGCCACCCGAGCAGCAGAATAATCAGATGATGGGGATGCAGCATCTGCCATCCGAGCAGCCGAATAATCAATTAATGGGAATGGAGCAAATGCCACCCCAGCAGTCAAATTATCAAGTAATGGGGATGGAGTATCTCCCGCAGCAATCGAAACAACACCATAATCTTACTGAGCAGTACAATCATGCAAGTGACCAAACAACGAATAATCAAGTAAATAATGGGTTATTGAGTATGCAGAATGCACCACAGCATCCATATGATTATGGAGCGGAGCCTGATCTTGCTAATCAACACTATACCAGAGAAAAAGACACGAAAGAATCGGAGAAAAAAGCTAAAGATAATAGTTATGGTGACCTTTCGGCTTTTAAAGAGGGGAAAACACCACGGAAAAATAATGAGCGTAAACTAAATAATCCGGGACCCTTTTATGGACCTGGGACCTCTTTAGGAAAAGGAAGTAATTAACAGAAGGTACCATTTTTATATACTAAGCAGTTGTCGTACTTATTAATTTAATTTCCTAGAACTTACAGGATGATCTTATCCAAATCGGCTCACCCTAATTGGTGAAAGGAGGAGGATGAATGAAAAAGTTAATAACGTGTATTACAGCTGCTTCAATATTAATGGCAGGAACAGGGTGTGGAGATACCGAAGATGGAGCCCAAGGTGGTGAAGCCTATGGACTGCAAGGAAACAGAGTTGGAACAGGTTCCGGGGGTGCCGGTCATGGACAGGACCAAAGAGGTTTAGCTGGGACTAGAGACAGATATGGTGCTGCTGGTCAGCAGGAGCAAGGTCAGTTAGGTGAAAGAGGTCATCAAGGTCAAGGTAGGCAAGGGGAACAGTATAATATAACTGAAGGTCAAACAGCTCGTAATGGTGGATTTTCCAGAGGAATTGTCGGAGATGACCGTCCAGGCATGGTAGATGACAATGGTTTACTGAATGGGCGTATGAGAGCAAATGACCAAACAAATGATTATCGTGGTTTAAATCAAGGAACAGGACGACGTAACTATGGTGGAACCGGTGGTGTAACTGGCAGAACAGGTGCTGGAGGGGCTAGCCCGTATGGAGCGGACGGACCTGCAACCAGTGGTGGAGCCGGAGGAATGACCGGAGGAGCTGCTGGGGGATCAACCGGCGGAGTAGGAGCCGGTGGTGTCGATGGAGCTGGCGGGGCTGGAGCAGATGGAATGGATGCTGGTCGAGCTGGACGAAATGGTACTGGAGCCGGAGGTGCCATTGCCAACCGTAGACCTAATAACCAGAGTTATTATGCTACCGAAGAAGGCAGAACAGCTAGACAGATTGAAGAACGAGTAGATCAAATAGATGGAGTTCAAGATGCAGATGTTATTATCAGTGACGACGAAGTGGTTGTTGGTATTAGAGGGACTAATACCAATGGTAATAATGGAAATAATGGAAATAAAGGAAACAACGGAAACAACGGAAACAACGGCAATACGGAATCACAGGTTCGGTCGGCTGTAAGTGATATGGTTGAAGATAAACAAATTCACGTAGTAACGGACGAAGCGGGTGCACAAGAAATTCATCAAATGGAAGGTCGTTTAAGAGGTGGAGAAGCATTTGAAGAAGTTGGAGAAACTTTTAATGCAATGTTGGATGATTTAGGCGATGCTATTCAACGCCCCTTTGAACAGACTAGATAATAGTTAAATTATATATGTAAAGGGTACTGAAAAAGATTAATTTTCAGTACCCTTTTTGATTTAAATTAGGGTTTATAGAAACATTAGGCTTGAAATCACTATGTACAAATCTTTGCCGCAGAAACGCC
This sequence comes from Salipaludibacillus sp. CF4.18, assembly GCF_051262595.1. Classification (NCBI taxonomy): domain Bacteria; kingdom Bacillati; phylum Bacillota; class Bacilli; order Caryophanales; family Bacillaceae; genus Salipaludibacillus; species Salipaludibacillus sp. CF4.18. The sequence goes on along the minus strand of NZ_JBIMEV010000009.1, from coordinate 93,163 downwards.
TTTATTCTCCCGCAACAGAACGTGTCATTTCCTCTGTCAGAACGCTCTGAAATAGCATCGTAGCTTATGAAGGAAGTTTTTTTAAAAGATGTTATTTTTAAACGGATTCATAGACCAAATTTCCTCCATTTTTCTTAAAAAGGCCATTGTATTATGCTATAGTAAAAGCATCAAGTTAATGGAGGGAATTAATGTGGCAGGACATTCTAAATGGAGTAATATCAAGCATCGTAAGGGACGTCAAGACGCCAAAAAAGGGAAAATATTCACTAAAATTTCAAAGGAGATTTTTCAAGCTGTACGAGACGGTGGAGAGGACGTTCAAACAAATGCAAATCTTAGTTTGGCATTAGATAAAGCAAGACAAGCAAATATGCCAAATGAAAATATAGACAGAACAATTAAAAAAGCTACGGGTAATCTTGAAGGAGTGACTTATGAGGAAATCATTTATGAAGGATATGCCCCGTATGGTGTAGCGGTTTATGTTAAGGTACTGACTGATAACAAAAACAGGTCAGCAGCTGAAGTCAGGCTGGCATTTAATAAGAATAATGGAAACCTGGGAGAGACAGGTTGTGTCGCATTTATGTTTCAGCGAAAAGGCGTACTCATTCTTGAAAATATCGAAGGAATAGATGAGGAGTCAATTATGCTTGAGGCTATAGAAGCGGGAGCGGAAGATGTCGTTGTAAAAGATGAAATAGTCGAAATAACTACTAGCGCCGAGCTGTTAGATGCAGTAAAAAGCAAGTTGACACAAGCCCTTTCTTTGAAAGTTGAGGTTGCGGAAATTACCATGCTTCCAGATACTTATATACCTTTAGAGGAAGAGAATAGTGAAGAAGTTATAAATATGATAGAAGCACTTGAAGACAGTGATGACGTTCAAGAGGTATACCATAATCTTGAAATAATATCACAGTGATAAATATTTTAACCATTAATAATGGATATTATAGATATTAGTTTTGATTCCATTTTGAAATGGAAATAGCCTGCGTAATACCAAAAAGTTGCTCCGACGAGTTTCAAAAAGAGTGTACGAAACGAAAAGAAGTATGAATTTTTTGTAACTTGTTACCGAAGGGGATTTCTTAATGGATATACTTATATCGCTTACTCCTGTATTAACAGTCATCGTATTTTTGATTATCATGCGTTTGCCGGCAGTTAAAGCAATGTCAATAAGTCTTGTCGCAACGGCGTTGGTAGCCTACATTTATTGGAAGGTTCCGATTGTACAATTAACAGCTTCGGTATTTGAAGGTGTTATTATTGGTATTTCGATTTTATATATCGTATTCGGGGCAATATTATTGCTGAATACCTTAAAGCTGAGTGGCGCAATTGATACGATTCGTACCAGTTTTATGAGAATTAGTCCTGACAGACGTGTTCAATTAATTATCATTGCTTGGCTTTTTGGAGCTTTGGTTGAAGGCGCGGCTGGGTTTGGAACACCCGCAGCAATTGGAGCACCACTTCTGGTAGCGCTAGGTTTCCCTCCTCTTGCTGCAGTAGTTCTAGCTTTAATTGCAGACAGTAGTCCAGTTTCTTTTGGAGCAGTAGGGACACCTATTATAGTTGGTGTGGAACAAGGGTTACAACAAGGGACAGGAATAGCTTCGGTAGCAGCACCTTATATTAACGAAATTGGTATGGATCAATTTCTTCAAGACGTATCACTACAGGTGATGCAAATTGATATCTTTGTGGGTACTTTTATGCCTCTTTTGTTAGTAATGATTTTAACGAAAGTCTTTGGAGAAAATCGTTCGTTCAAAGAAGGACTGGAAATATGGAAATTCGCAATATTTTCAGGGCTTGCATTCACCGTTCCTGCTTTACTTGTTGCTGCTTTCTTAGGTCCAGAATTTCCAGCCATTTTTGGTGGTTTGTTCGGTCTTTTAATTGTAGTTCCAGCAGCAAAAAAGGGATTTCTTCTTCCAGAGAAGAAATGGGATTTTCCTGCTAAAAAGAACTGGGAATCTAATTGGATTGGAAGTTTATTGGAGGAAGATGTAATCCCCCGAAAAAAGTTACCTCTTATTTTAGCTTGGGTACCGTATATTACTGTAGGTGTATTACTTGTACTTACTCGTTTGGAGGTTCTTCCTTTTAAAAGCTTGCTGCAGAGTTTCACGCTAGGCTGGAGTTATATACTAGGAACAGAGATAAGTGCATCTTTAGAGCCATTATACTTACCTGGAGCTGTTTTTATTGTTGTTGTATTGATAACTTTCTTCGTTCATGGAATGAAAGCTTCTCAACTAGGACACGCAATGGGTGTCTCTAGTCGAGCGATCGTAGGAACTGCAGTAACATTATTTACAGCTGTTCCTATGGTTAGAATCTTCATAAATTAGGGAGTGAATGGAGCAGGGTTACTGAGTATGCCAATGGAACTTGCCAACGCAGCATCTGCAACACTGGGAAATAGCTGGCCATTTTTTTCGCCACTTATCGGTTCGCTAGGCAGTTTTATTTCTGGTAGTGCTACATTTAGCAATATGATGTTTACATTGTTTCAATTCAGTGTCGCAGATCAAATAGCAATCGATCCTACGTTGATTATTGCTCTTCAAATATTAGGTTCTAATGCAGGGAATATGATTTGTGTTTTAAATGTAGTAGCCGCAGCATCCGTAGTTGGTCTTCTTGGCAAAGAAGGAGAAATTATTCGCCTCACTTTCTACCCAATGCTGTATTATGTCTTTTTCTCTGGAGCCTTAGGACTAATTTACGCTTTTTTAATTGGGTAATATATGGTGTTTTCTAGTCGTAAATTATCTAATTTTCTAGTATTTTTGATCGTTTTATATAAGTACTGGAAGAAATTTAAAAGGTAGTCGCCGCCTTCGCTTCTTCGATCTTTTCAAAAAATCAAAGGTTAAGAAAGCATTTCAAACAAAAGATGCTACGCGTTTTTCTTAGTTGATGATAAGTTTAGATGTATTATTTAAATATGAGTAGTTAATGCTATGCATATATGTCGTAATTCTAAAACATGATTTAAAGTAGGGGGCGGCTAAATGCGAGCTTTAAAAGTTTCAAGAATAATCATGGTATTTCTTATGTTAAGTCTTCCTTTATTCTTTAGTTTTGGAGCGAATCTCTCTGTTATAGCAAAGGACTCTCTGACTTCCGGGGAACCTCATAACGTCGATGTTACGTTACAAAGAGTTTACTTAGACGGGGAAATGAGCGAAGAAAAATTGGAGGAAACCATTTGGTCAATGGAGGATTTTTGGTCCAGATACAGTGAATGGCAACTTGTAGATCAAAATCAGTCAGAAATCATTTTCAGACAAGATGTAGATGATATTTCTCCTTTATTAAAGATGCATGGCTATTTTGGCCTTGCTGAAGACGGAACATTAAGTATTTATCATGGAAAGCCAGATGGAAGTGATGTGATCCAATCATTCTTCCAAATAAACACAGAGAAATTAAAGAGTCAGCTTTATAAGTCTTTATTGGAAGGTATTCCAGTATCCTCCAAAGAGGACTATATTCAAGTACTTAAGAAATATGAAGAGTACTCTATGGAACTTTAATGCGGTAAAATGAAAAGCTGCCACGATTGTGGCGGCTTTTCTATGTTTCATCTCTAAGTTTTTTCAAGAGACTGTTATGCAGTTTAGTTTTTCTTTCAACTCCATCATCTTACCAACGTATAGATCGTTTTTCTGTGCTAAAATAGAAATATGTGTTCGTATAGATTAATTACAGTAAGCGAGTGGAGGAAGAACTTTGATAGAATGCTTAAAAGGGAAAATTATAAATATAGAACGGGAAGCAATTGTGATTGATGTGAGAGATGTTGGATACTTAGTTTATTGTGGAAATCCTTACCGTTATGAAGAATCGATAAATGAAACCGTAACGGTGTATACATATCAACACGTGCGTGAAGACGCAATTCGACTTTACGGTTTTTTTCACCGGGAAGAAAGAAGGTTATTCGAAAAGCTTCTCTCGGTTTCAGGGATAGGTCCAAAAGGGGCATTGGCGATAGTTGCGGCGGAACAGCCACAATTAGTTGTGGAAGCGATTGAAAATGAAGAGGAAGCATTTCTCATTAAATTCCCGGGCGTAGGTAAAAAAACAGCGCGTCAAATCATTTTGGATTTAAAAGGGAAGCTAGAAGAACTTATGCCAACCTTGACGCTTGATTTGACACAACCGCATTCAGAGCATTCGGTACCGAAGCAGCGATCAGGTAATCAAGAGCTGGAAGAAGCGATGGAAGCATTGAAAGCACTTGGTTATGTGGACCGGGAAATTAAAAAAGTTTACCCACAGTTAGCCAGTGAGACGATGTCCACTGATCAGTATATCAAGTTAGCTTTAAAAGAAATGTTGAAGCGATAATAATCTTTTAAATAAGATAATATATCGGGGGAAGATAAAATGGAAGAACGTATTGTCAGTGGAGAGTCACAAGGTCATGAGGATTCTGAAGAGCATAGTTTAAGACCTCAGACTCTTTCTCAATATATTGGTCAAAAGACAGTAAAAGAAAATTTGACCGTGTTTATTGAAGCGGCTAAAATGAGACAGGAATGTCTGGATCACGTACTGTTATATGGACCTCCAGGCTTAGGTAAAACTACTTTATCCATGATTATTGCAAATGAAATGGGCGTGAATCTCCGAACAACTTCCGGACCAGCAATTGAAAGGCCAGGGGATCTCGCGGCGGTCTTAACGTCACTTGAGCCAGGGGATGTATTATTTATAGATGAAATTCACAGATTAAATCGTTCCGTGGAAGAAGTGCTTTATCCAGCTATGGAAGACTACTTTCTCGATATTGTTATCGGGAAAGGACCATCTGCAAGATCGGTGAGAGTTGATCTGCCGCCGTTTACATTAGTTGGTGCTACTACTAGAGCCGGGATGCTTTCAGCCCCATTAAGAGATAGATTTGGAGTAGTAAGCCGTCTGGAGTATTACACGCATGATGAGTTACAAGAAATTGTTGAGCGAACAGCGGTCGTGATGGATGTCACGTTGGAAACATCTGCGGCTGAGGAAGTTTCCAGACGTTCAAGAGGTACACCAAGGATAGCAAACAGAATATTAAGAAGAATTCGTGATTTTGCCCAAGTGCGAGGTGATGGTACAATAAATCAAGAAATTACATCTACTGCCTTACAATTACTTCAAGTAGACGATTTAGGATTGGATCACATTGATCATAAATTATTGCTGAATATTATTGAAAAATTTCGAGGTGGTCCGGTTGGGATTGATACGATTGCGGCTACCATAGGGGAAGAGTCTCATACGATTGAAGATGTCTATGAACCTTATTTAATGCAAATTGGTTTTTTACAAAGAACTCCAAGGGGGAGAATGGTTACCCCGCTTGTTTATGAACATCTTAATATAGAGGTGCCGAAAACATGAGTCAACTACCAAAAATGCTTATTTCATTAGGGGTCATTCTTATTATCGTTGGAATCATTTGGCAGCTGGGAGGAAAATATTTATCTCTGGGAAAACTACCTGGAGATATTATTATTCGAGGAAAAAACTCCACGTTTTATTTTCCTATTGTAACATCTATTGTTATCAGCATTGTTGCCTCTTTGATTCTATATGTTATTGGAAGGCTTCGTTAACAGAGAAAGGAACGAACTATACAAATGGATGTATCACAATTTGATTATAATTTACCGGAAGAATTAATTGCTCAAACACCTCTAAAAAACAGAGAGGCATCTAAACTTCTAGTGTTGGATAAAAATACTGGAATTTGCGAACATCATCATTTTTATGACCTTCTATCTTTTTTAAAGCAAGGGGACACGCTTGTTTTAAATAATACGAAGGTTATTCCTGCGCGGTTATTTGGAATTAAAGATGAAACAGGGGCAAAAATAGAGCTTTTGTTATTAAAAGAAAAAGAGGACCATATTTGGGAAGCGTTAGTTAAACCCGCTAAAAGAGTTAAAGTGGGAACTGTCATTGATTTTGGAGAAGGATTATTAACAGGTCGATGTATGGAAGAACTTCCTGAAGGCAGAAGAATGATTCAATTTGAGTTTAAAGGAATTTTTCATGAAATACTGGACCAGTTAGGAGAAATGCCTCTACCTCCGTATATTCAGGAACAACTTGAGGAAAAAGACAGATACCAAACAGTATATGCAGAGCATAAAGGTTCAGCTGCGGCTCCTACAGCCGGTCTTCATTTCACAAAAAATATGCTGGAGAATTTGCAAGAGGCTGGGATAAAAATTGCTTATATCACTCTTCACGTTGGATTAGGTACATTTAGACCAGTTTCTGTCGATAATATTGATGACCATCAAATGCACTCAGAGTTCTATCAAATGAACGAAGAAACAGCCAATATCTTAAATGAATCTAAAAGGAACAAAGGTAGAATTTTCGCAATAGGTACCACTTCTGCACGTACTTTAGAAACAATTACTCGAGATCATTATGGTAAATTTAAAGCTTCTTCTGGTTGGACGGATATTTTTATTTATCCAGGGTTTAATTTTCAAGCAATCGATGGTTTATTGACGAATTTTCATTTACCTAAATCAACGTTAGTGATGCTTGTAAGTGCATTGGCAGGACGGGAACAAATTCTTCAAGCTTATGAAGAAGCAATAAAAAATAACTATCGCTTTTTTAGTTTTGGAGATGCGATGTTAATCTGTTAGTGATAATAGTGAGATTAAAAAGATTGAAAGAAGGAAGATAGACATGCCAGCTATAACATATGAACATATAAAGACATGTAAACAATCAGGAGCAAGACTTGGGATCGTACACACACCTCATGGTTCTTTTGAGACACCGGTATTTATGCCTGTAGGTACTTTGGGTACCGTAAAAACAATGAGTCCTGAGGATTTAAAAAGCATGAATACGAATATTATTCTTAGTAACACCTACCATTTATGGCTGCGTCCTGGGGAAGATATTGTAAAAGAAGCTGGAGGCTTGCATAAATTTATGAATTGGGACAGACCGATTCTAACAGACTCAGGCGGATTCCAAGTATTTAGTTTAAGTGAGCTCCGAAATATAAAGGAAGAGGGAGTCGAATTCCGCAACCATTTAAGTGGAGAAAAGTTATTCTTAACTCCTGAAAAATCAATGGAAATACAAAATGCTCTGGGCCCGGATATTATGATGGCCTTTGACGAGTGTCCACCTTATCCGGCAGAATATAAGTATATGAACGACTCTGTTGAACGAACAAGTCGATGGGCAGAGCGTTGTCTTGAAGCACATGCCCGACCGAATGAGCAAGGATTATTCGGGATTGTTCAAGGGGGAGAGTACGAGGATTTAAGACGTAAAAGTGCCGAGGATCTTGTATCACTTGATTTTCCTGGATATGCGATTGGTGGATTATCAGTGGGAGAACCGAAAGATGTGATGAAGCAAGTTCTAGAGTTTACTACACCGTTCTTACCTGAAGATAAGCCGCGGTACTTGATGGGAGTGGGATCCGCCGATTCACTTATTGATGGTGCAATAAGAGGTATTGATATGTTTGATTGCGTGTTACCAACAAGAATAGCGAGAAACGGAACTTTAATGACTAGTAAAGGTCGACTAGTCGTGCGCAACGCTCAATATGCTAGAGACTTCAGACCACTAGATGAAAACTGTGATTGTCACGTATGTCGAAATTATACAAGAGCGTATATTCGTCACCTTGTTAAGTGCAAGGAGTCTTTTGGATTCAGACTTACCTCTTATCATAATTTATATTTCCTGTCTCAATTGATGGAAAATGTTAGACAAGCAATTAGAGAAGATCGCTTACTTGATTTCAGAGAAGAATTTTTCGAAGCTTACGGTTTCAATAAACCGAACGCAAAGAATTTTTAAAAAAGTGTTGTTTTAAAGAAACCATGAAAAAGGAAGATTAAATAGTTAAATAAAAAAAATTAGGGTAATTATACTCTTTTAATTGATTTTCAGTGGTATCTTTGTCTACAATAGTACGGGAGCGATATTTAGGACATTTGATGAAAAGAACATATATAACATGCTTTTTTCTTGAAATGGTAAAATAGTAATCGTGTTAATTATCGAAAGGGGTGAAATGAATGGATATGTTTGGTGCTTTAATTCCACTAATTCTAATGTTTGCGATTTTTTACTTCTTATTAATTCGTCCGCAACAAAAGCGACAAAAGAAAGTAAAAGAGATGCACAGTTCTCTTCAAAAAGGGGATAAAATCATTACAATTGGCGGCTTACATGGAACAATTGATGCAATTGATGATGCTAGAATCGTCCTTAATGTTGATGGAACGCATAAATTAACTTTTGATCGTCAGTCAATCAGAGAAGTTATTAATCAAGATTAATACAAAAAAAATCGTCTTCCTAAAAAGGGAGACGATTTTTTAATACGTATTTTAAGAGCCTGTTCTATCCTTCGAACAGAAGAGCTCGAATCCGCTCTAGGCGGACAACGACTTCAGCCGCAAGTAGCAAGGAAGATCACCTTGCCACTTATAAAAGGTGGTGGCAGAAGACATCGTACATTTAATAATAGACGCTATGCGTTTTTCTTAGTGATTAGCACTTAAGCTTTTCTAATCAGCAAAAGAATTTCCTCTGACATTTACACCCATTATGCCTCCTAAAATAGCGACGATGAAGTATCCTAAATGCATGAGTAGTTGTTGACTATCAAATCCTTGATTCATACTTAAGTACTGAGTCAGAAAAACTAAAGTAGTGTAAAATAGAGCAGTTAATGCTCCGGCAAACCATCCTTTTTGACCAGATTTCCCTCCGGATATAAACCCACCGATAAAAAGGGCCAGAAACGAAAAACCAATTAGTATCCATAAGAATGTCTCTTCCGTAACATTTGTGTATTTGAGAACTAAAGAGCTCATGAAGCTTGCAACAATCACGAGAATGAAAATAGTTAATACCCCATAAAGGATACTGCTAATAAAACGATGTGAAAACATGTATTTCCCTCCTTCTCCCGCTTTTATAAAAGTCTATTCATAAATAGTTAAAATAGACGAGCTTTTTAAAGAATACAAGAGATCAATGTTTTTGGTGACATGTTTGTCCACCTTTATTCATAGAATGCAATGTATGAGTGGAGCGTGGGGAGGGTTGGGTAAAAAATGGAATGGCTTCTAGCACTTGCTATTTTTGTTGTAAGCTATGTTTTCATCATTTCTGAAAAACTTAATCGTGCTCTCGTTGCATGTTTTGGTGGTATATTAATGCTATTTTCGGGAGTACTGGATTTGAACAGTGTTTTCTTGCAGCATATTGATTGGCACACAATCGTGTTACTTTTATCTATGATGATACTTGTTTCCATAACTAGTAAAAGTGGTTTGTTTGAATTTACAGCCATCACACTGGCAAAAATGGTGGGCGGCAGACCAATACCGCTTTTAATTGTCATCTCAACTCTGACGGCTGTTGGATCTGCTTTATTAAATAATGTGACTACTGTTTTGTTAATCGTCCCAATTGTTCTTACTTTGACTAGTTTGTTAAAAGTGACAGCAATTCCTTATTTACTATCAACGATACTTGCGTCGAACATAGGAGGGACTGCGACATTAATAGGAGATCCGCCAAATTTAATGATTGGTCAAGCAGTGGCACATTTAAATTTTAATGCATTCTTGGTTCACTTGGGACCCGTTGTGCTTGTAATTTATATTGTTGTCATTACCGGGGTTTCATTTCTATATAAAAACCAACTTGTTGTAGGAGAGTTGGAGAGAAAGAATCTCATGAGCATTAATCCAAAAAAATATTTAACGAGAAAATCATTATTATTTAAATCGGTTACGGTATTACTCTTAACCACAGTTGGGTTTATTGCACAGCCGTTTTTATATGTTGAACTAACGAGTATTTCCATGGCTGGTGCTATTCTTTTAATGTTGTTAACGAATGATGATGAAGGAACAGAAGAAATTTTTCAAAAAATTGAGTGGGTTACTATTTTCTTTTTCATCGGTTTATTTATGCTTGTAGGAGGTTTGAAGGAAGTAGGCATTATTGATGAGATTGCACGAGGAATCATCTATTATACAGAAGGGGATGTGCCCCAAACCTCTTTATTAATTTTATGGACTTCCGGAATTCTTTCAGGATTTGTTGACAATATTCCGTTTGTAGCAGCAATGATACCGGTTATTTTAGAATTTGAGGAATATGGCATGACTAATTTAGATCCTTTATGGTGGGCACTGGCTTTAGGAGCGTGTCTTGGTGGGAATGGAACGCTCATAGGAGCAAGTTCCAATGTTATTGTTGCAGGATTAGCAATAAAAGCAAAACAGCCATTCACTTATATGGACTTTTTGAAAGTAGGACTTCCAACGGCTCTTATATCTTTTGTAATTTCTACAATCTATTTGTATTATCGGTATTTGGTAGACTTCATGTGATATAAGTATATACGTAACCAAAATGTTATCCTCGGAAAAGCATGTTTAGACTCTTTTTGGTCACACTAAAAAGAGTCTATTTATATCTTGCGGGAGGATATCATGAATGGAAATGGAGCTCCTTATTATAATATTACGCACGGTAGTTATTTACGTAGTTATACTGATTGTTTTCCGGCTGATGGGGAAAAGAGAAATCGGTCAATTATCAATTGTAGACTTCGTCATATCTTTAATGATAGCTGAACTAGCTGTAATGACAATAGAAAATACACGTGTACCTATCAGTCATCAACTTGTACCAATGTTTCTTCTGATGACGATCCAAATATCTCTTGCCTACATTTCATTGAAAAGCCAGGGACTCAGGAAGCTCATTGATGGGAAACCATCTGTGATTATACGGCAGGGGAAAATTGATGAAAAAGTAATGAGGAGTCAACGATACAACTTCGACGATTTAATGCTTCAGTTAAGACAAAAAGATATTGAATATATATCGGATGTAGAATTTGCGTTATTAGAGCCATCTGGAGACCTCAGTGTGATACGGAAAGACCTTAATAGACCTGAGGGGTCTGAGCCTCCGTTTCTTCCACTACCGTTGATCCAGGATGGTAAAATTCAGAAGGAACATCTAAAAGAAATTGGTAAAAAAGAGGAGTGGTTGGTGGAAGAGATGAAAAAACTCGGCCATGACCAGATTGGGCAAATATCCTTTTGTTCCATTAACAGAGATCGTTCGTTTTTTGTTGACTTGAAAGTAAAGAACTGAAGTTTTCTTATAAAAAGCTATCGAAAAGTTGATTCTAACTTTTCGATAGCTTTTTTTTGTTTTCGAAATCCTAATTAATTAAAAGTTAAAATCATACGAGCATCTTATTCCGAGTAAAGAAATTTTTAGAAAACAGCCAATTTTTATGATTAAATCCACCTGTTTAAAAAAGGAATCCTTTTTAATTCCTCTCGATAAATAAGGTTCATCCCTAATACAAGAATCGCGTAGCTTAATCCTGTTACCACAATACTTATAGCCGTTTTAAGAAGTAAATCAGTTCCAGTTAAAATCGATGTATATAAAAGATAACCAATGATTCCACTAATAATCATCGCTAGAATAACTTTCGCAAGTTCTCTTATGTTTAAAGTAAATCCAATCTCTTTCACTAAAGTGGCGAAGTGTAAAAGAGTGACCAAAATAAATCCAATAACAATAGCTAACGCAGCACCCATAATCCCCAGCTCTGGTCTGGAAGCGAGGACGAAAACAGCTGCTATTTTTACTCCTGCACCAATTATACTGTTCATCATTGCTGCTTTTGCAAGGTTCAAAGCTTGCAGTGTCGCTTGAAGAGGACCTTGAAAATATAAAAAGAGGCTAAATGGAGCCATGATCTTTAAATAACTTGCAACAGTTGGAGCTTCATAGATCAGTTCCATAAGCGGATCCGCATAAACATAGAGGACAACGACTGCTGCTCCACCTGAAATCACTGCGAAACGGAGAGCTTGACTAAGGCGGTAATGAATAAGTGCATAATTTTTTACAATAGCGGCCTCGCTTATAGCAGGAACGAGAGACACAGAAAGCGAATAAGTGATAAACGTAGGTAATAGAAGCATCGGAATTGCGTACCCGGCAAGCTCACCGTATTGTGTAGTTGCAAGAATGGTAGTTACACCGGCTATTGCAAGACTTTGCGCAACGACAATTGGTTCAAAGAAGAAAGAGATGGAACCAACAAGTTTGCTGCCGGTTGTAGGTAACGCAATAGCCATTAAATCACCAAAGGTATCTTTTCCATCTTTTACATGAGAAAAAAATTGTTTACGAAAGCGAAACGTTTTTCTTTTTTTGAACACAGTTATCATGAAAATAATCGAAGCAAGTTCACCTATCACACTCGATATCATTGCACCAGCAGCAGCGTATTCTATTCCAAAAGGTAACAACATGGACGTAAATGTTGCAACGAAAGCAATACGGACAACCTGTTCTATGACTTGGGAATAAGCAGTAGGTTTCATATTTTGCAGACCTTGAAAATACCCTCTAATAACAGATGATAGTGCAACGATAGGCACGACAGGAGAAATTGCGATTAATGGGTAATATGCTCTTTCGTCTGTAAGAAGATAGGTAGATATCATTGGCGCAAAAATGATCATACATGCAGTGAAAATCAAACTGAGAATCCCTGTTACGGTAAGGGAAATTACCAAGATTCTTTTGATACGTGGACGATCACCTTCAGCATCTGCCTCAGCAACTAACTTTGAAATTGCTACGGGAAGCCCTAATTGTGTTAGTGTAATGACTAGTAATAAGGTGGGAACAGCCATCATATAAAGACCTACACCTTCTGGTCCCATAATTCTGGCAACAACTATTTTGTTAACGAAACCAAGGAAACGAGTGATTAACCCGGCGATGATTAATATCACAGCACCTTTTAAGAAAGTTTGTTTACTCATATTCACCCCTACTTTCTTCGAAAAATCCTAGATTTTTCCGCTAAAGATGTATATGCTGAAAAGGTGGCCAAGCATGACAAGCTTTGGGTATATATTTTAAATAATTTTATAATTTGTATGAGATGAAGTATATAAAGGGCGGGTGTTAAAGGTTGGACTGGAAAAATATCTATCGTGGTATTATGATGGGGATCAGTGATTTGATTCCTGGTGTTAGTGGAGGGACAATTGCAGTTTTATTAGGGATTTATAGTGATTTTATTGCTGCGATAAACGGATTCTTCAGTAAAGATTGGCGAAAGCAACTTCCGTTTCTCATTCCATTAGGGATAGGTATCGTTGTTGCACTACTAGGTTTTAGTCAGATTATTAATTGGTTGATGGAGAATCATTTTCAGCCTACGCAATTCTTTTTCTTAGGACTTGTCTTGGGGATTGTTCCCATGTTAGTGAGAATGGCAGAAATAAAAACGAGTTTTACGATATGGCACTATTTGGTTTTAATATTGGCCACTGTTTTAGTAACACTGTTCGGTTTCATCGTGCCCGAAGAAGGGGCAGTCATTCTAGATCTCACATTTGAAAATGGCATCAGATTTTTTATTGCTGGTTGGTTGGCAAGTATGGCCATGCTCATGCCGGGGATTAGTGGATCTCTTGTATTATTGCTGTTTGGTGTTTATTTCACAGCTACGTCAGCATTGTCTATATCGTCGCCTAATATTCCAGTTATTATCATCATTGGTGCTGGTGTTCTTGTTGGATTTATTATTTGCAGTAAATTTATAAAACACATATTACTTCACTATCCATATATGACGTATGCTGCAATTATTGGACTTGTGTTAGGTTCAGTTACTGTAGTTTATCCAGGTTTGGAAAATGATGTAGGTGTTATCATCCCATGTATCATCACTTTTTTAATAGGGTCATCAATTGCACTTTTCTTAGGTTCTAAACAAACAACGCTAAGGTAAAGACGATATATACTGGGAGGATAACAATTATGACAAAAGAGCAATGGGGATATTGGAAACTTAAACTTGAGCCTGTGATAGAAAGTAAGGCTGAGGAATGGCATATACTAGGTTATGACCGGGTCACAGAAAAAGAGGTCTGGGAATGTTTTTTGACAAAGTTAGAAAAAAATAAAGAACGCCCAGAGCCAGTTCGTTCGCACTGGATGGTTGCTGAACTGTTTCATTTAAAGGCAAATGATTATATGACTTGGTTAACAATAGAAGCTTATAAAGGTCCAGAGTGGTTTGAAAATGAAGAACCAATTGATTTCAGCTGATTCAGATTGGATTTACTACGGAGATATTGAGAACAATATCTCCGTAATTGACATGTGTTTTTTAATCTCGCTATAATAGTAATATTAGTTTAAGATCGTTGTATTTTTTACATAGATATATCGACCCTGATGAATTTTAGGGTCGCATCGTCATGTTCGCTTAAGAAGGAGGATATCTTTATGGGGAAAAGAAGAAAAGGTGTCAAAAAAAGTTTGATCGCTGTTTTTTTTGCGATTGTTATTGGTTTTGGCGCGCTTATTGCATGGAATGCCTTGGATCAAGCTGAAGATATTAGCCTAGGTCTTGATCTTCAAGGTGGCTTTGAAGTTTTATATGAAGTGACCCCAGTAAGTGGAGAAGGTACGGAAATTAATCGAGAGCTCTTAAGCGATACGGTAAGTGCCTTAAATGCTCGTATTGATGTATTAGGTGTTTCTGAACCGAGTATAACGATTGAAGGAGACGACAGAGTTCGCGTACAACTAGCGGGTATTGAGGATCAAGCATCTGCCAGAGAGCTATTATCTACACAAGCAAGGCTATCATTTCGTGATATAAATGACGAATTAATGATGGACGGATCGGATTTAGTGGAAGGTGGAGCCCGTCAGAATTTCACTGCTGATACGAATGAGCCCGTTGTGCAAGTAACCGTTGAAGATGCAAATAAGTTCAGGGAAATTACTCAAGACATAAGCAATCGTCCTTTGGGAGAAAATCTTTTAGTCATTTGGCTTGATTACGAAGAAGGTGATTCCTATGCAACGGAGAGTATGAAACCTGAAGAAGAATCTAAAATTATATCTGCACCAAGAGTCAGGGAGACAATTCCATCCCGCGATGTAGAAATTTCTGGGAATTTCACTGTTCAATCGGCGAATGAACTGGCAGGAATTTTAAATGCGGGGGCATTACCAGTTGAGTTGGAGGAAATTGACTCGACTTCTGTTGGTGCATCACTTGGTGAACGCGCGATGGAGCAAGCAATAAATGCAGGAATAGTTGGTATTGCCTTGATCTTTGCTTATATGCTGTTTTACTATCGCTTTATGGGTGGTATCGCAGTATTGACGTTAACCGCATATATTTATGTTGTTTTAGTTATATTTAATTGGTTAAACGCAGTTCTGACACTGCCTGGAATTGCAGCCTTAATTTTAGGAGTTGGTATGGCTGTTGATGCCAACATTATTACTTATGAACGCATTAAGGAAGAACTGCGCTCTGGAAAGTCAGCGATAAGCGCATTCAAAGCAGGTAGCCGAAGATCATTATCCACTATTTTAGATGCTAATATTACAACAATTATTGCTGCTAGTGTGATGTATGTTTATGGGACAAGTGCTGTTCAAGGATTTGCGGTCATGCTTATCGTAAGTATTCTTACGAGCTTCTTAACAGCAGTTTTTGGATCCAGACTGCTATTAGGCCTTTGGGTGAACAGTCGGATATTAAACAAGAAGCCACGCCTGTTCGGTGTGAAGGAGCGTGATATTAATGAACTTTGAACACGAAGAATCTAAACTTGATTTTGTTAAGCATCGTAAAAAGTTTTTCCTGATTTCTAGTATATTTCTTTTAGGAGGCATCATCCTTCTTGCAACATTAGGTTTGAATTTAGGGATCGATTTTAGAGCTGGGACAACCATGGATGTTTTAGCGAATGAGACAATTACTACAGAAGAAATTCAATCACACTTTGAAGATGCTGGATACGAACCAGAGGACATTCGATTGGCTGGTGAAGACAGTACTACTGCACGGGCAAAATTTGTTGGTGGCTTAACTCAAGAAGAAACTTTGGAGCTGCAAGGTCACTTTGAAGACATTTACGGCAATACGCCGTCAATTAGTACAGTGACACCGATGGTTGGGGAAGAGCTAGCTAGAAATGCGATTATTTCTGTATTAATTGCATCGTTAGGGATCATTATATATATCACAATTCGATTTCAGTTTTTATATGGAATTTCTGCCATCATTGCTTTGTTCCATGATGCGTTATTTATTCTGGTGGTATTCAGTATCACTCAGATGGAGGTCAACATCCCTTTTATTGCTGCTGTCCTCACGATAGTGGGGTATTCGATTAACGATACCATTGTTACATTTGACCGGATTCGTGAAAATATGAGTCTTGAAAAACGAGTGAAGGACTTTGATGATCTCGCTAGGATTGTTAATAAGAGTCTAATTCAAACATTAGCTCGCTCCATTAACACTGTACTTACAGTGGTTTTTGCAGCCGTTGCATTATTTGTTCTTGGTGGAGAAGGATTGAGAACCTTTTCTTTTGCACTGGTAGTGGGTTTGGTTGCGGGAACGTACTCGTCACTCTATATTGCTGCCCAGATTTGGTTAGTGTTGAAATCTAAGCAACTGAAAAAACAAAAACAGAAAAAAATGGAGCTGGAACCTGAGGGTTGAGTTTAGCCAGAAAAAGGATGTGTTTAGAGGTCTAATGGATCTCAGGCGCATCCTTTTCGTTCAGTTCTTTAGTTGAAAAACCATTATGCTTAATAAAATATTTATTCGTTTTCGTAAAAGCCATGCTAAATATAAGTCTATTAAAGAGTTTGTTCAAAAAGGTAGGTTTTTACCTTTTTGAACATCCTCTTAAAGTAAAATCGGGAAATATTTTACCTCTTATTTGGCAATGAAGTATAAAACAAGTATGATAAAACCAATCATGTAATATATATGACAGAGTATATAGGATGTGTTGCCATGAATGAAGATTATCAGGAAGAAAGATATAAAAAAGTCCGATTTGGTGCATTGGTAGGAATTTTTGCTAATATCGTGTTAGCATTACTAAAGGGAATTATTGGTGTTTTTGCGGATAGTCGGGCTTTAATTGCGGATGCTGTGCATTCAGCTTCGGATGTGGCTGGATCTGTCGCAGTCCTGATAGGGATTCGTGCGGCAAAACTCCCTCCTGATCGTGACCACCCTTATGGACATGGAAAAGCAGAGACGGTCACGGCTATCATTGTAGCAGTTTTGCTTTTCATAGTTGGGCTTGAAATTGCTATTGGAGCAATTCGTTCTTTTTTTGAACCAATACTTGTTCCAAGCATAATAGCCGTTTATGCTGTGGTATTTTCCATAGTCGTTAAAGAGGCGATGTTTCGTTATAAGATAAAATTGGGTAAAAAGTATAAGAGTGATGCTTTAATAACGGATGCTTGGCATCACCGATCTGACGCTATTTCCTCTGTGGCGGCTTTAATTGGAATAGGTGCTGCTATTTTTGGGGGAAGTTTAGATATTGAATGGCTAGTTTACGCAGATCCTGTAGCCGGTATATTTGTTTCTTTACTCATTATTAAAATGGGATGGAAACTTGGCAGCGAGGCCATTCATAATACATTAGACCACGTTCTTCATGATGAAGACACACAAGAAATGTTCGAAAAAGCTAGTGCTGTGAAAGGTGTTTTTTTAGTACATGAATTACTGGCAAGGGAGCACGGACATTACGTCATTGTCGATATTAAAATAGCTGTTGACCCTGAGATTACTGTAGAAGAAGGCCATTCAATTGGTAAAGAAGTAAAGGGAGAGCTTATGGAAGATGGATATGTTCAAGACGTAAGAGTCCATGTAAACCCATATTCTAAAGAGGAGAGTGAGTAAACATGAAAGGTCAATGGGGATTGATTACAAGTATTATTTTTATTTTAATTATAGCAATTTTTGCCGTTTTAAATGTGGATCCAGTTCAAGTTAACTTTGGTTTTCTTGGTCAGACTGAGTGGCCACTTGTCATTGTCATTATTGCCTCTGTTTTGATGGGAGGATTAATCGTTGGTTCTGTAGGAATTTTCAAGATGTATAGACTCCAATCAGAAATAAAGCGTCTTAAAAATCAAGCAAAGACTTCATCTGATTCACTTGAGGCGAAAAATAACGAGGTTTCTGAAGAATCTGATGACCAAACAATCCCATCACGCAGCAAGTCAAAAAAATAAGAGCAAAAATAGTACCTTTTTCCAGAACCACCAGGGATAATTTCTTGAGTGTTTTTCTGGAATAAGGTGCTATTTTATTTCACCAGTTTCTAGATTAATATTCGAAATACTTCATACGGAGGATGCTCGCGGCCGCATCCATCGAGACAATCCGAAGCTTATTCTTGCTACTCGGGGGTGACGAAAGATCACGCTGTATTTAATAAATGACACTACGCGTTTTTATTATATTGCCCCCTCTTCTGACCTTATGTATAATGAGTGGGTCAGGGGAGGTTTTTTTATGCTTCATTCAAAGGCTAATTGGAAAATTAAAGATATTGATGAACAGCAGGTAGCTCAGTTTTCTGAACAAATAGGGTTATCTATGATTGCAACTAGATTTTTGGTGCAACGAGGAATGACTACAAAAGATGAAGTTGATGCTTTTTTACATATGAATAACGAGGCAATTCACGATCCATATTTACTGAAAGATATGAAAAAAGCGATTGATAGAATTCGTCAGGGTATAGATTCTCAAGAAAGAATTCTTGTTTTTGGTGATTATGATGCGGATGGTGTGACGAGTACATCTCTTATGTATATGACACTAATACAACTAGGAGCAAATGTTGGTTTTTATGTACCTAATCGTTTTACAGAAGGATACGGACCAAACGAACAGGCTTTTAGACATGCTGCCGAAGAAGAAGTGACCTTAATTATTACCGTTGATACTGGGATTTCTGCCGTACATGAAGCGGAAGTGGCAAAAGAGTTAAATATTGATCTGATTATTACCGATCACCATGAACCGCCACCTGTTATTCCTGATGGGTTTGCAGTTGTGAATCCGAAGCGATCTGACTGTAGTTATCCGAATGAAAATCTTGCGGGAGTTGGTGTCGCGTTTAAAGTGGCTCATGCTCTTTTAGAAAGAATTCCCGAGGAGTATTTCGACTTAGTAGCTATAGGCACTATTGCAGATTTAGTCGCTTTAAAAGGAGAAAATAGATATTTAGCTATGAAAGGCATTCACTCTTTATCATCCTCGCTTAGACCCGGATTAAAGGCTTTATTAGAAAGAGCTGGTGCTAACCCTCAGGAGATGAGTGAAGAACAAGTAGGATTTATAATTGGACCTCGATTAAATGCAGCTGGGAGATTGGATTCAGCAGATCCCGCTATACAATTACTAATTTCCGAGGATCCTATGGAAGCCGAAGAATTAGCAGAAATGATTGATGACTTAAATAAAGAACGTCAGCAAATAGTGAAAGAAATCGCGCTGGAAGCGGAACAGCAAGTAGAAGCATATGAAGGTGGTCTTCCACCGGTAATTATTGTTGGACAAGCAGGTTGGAACGCTGGTGTTATTGGTATTGTTGCTAGCAGATTAGTAGAAAAGTATTATCGACCGACTATTGTACTGAGCTACGATGAAGAAAAAGGATTGGCCAAAGGATCAGCTAGAAGTATCGAAGGTTTTGATATGTTCCAATCTCTTTCTCAATGTCGCGATTGGTTACCTCACTTCGGTGGCCATCCTATGGCTGCTGGTCTTACAATGCAAATGGAAGATATCGATAGGTTAAAAACTAAATTAAGCCAAATTGCTTTAGATACAGTAGCTGATTCAGATTGGCAGAAAAGTATTTCGGTAGATCTTCCGATTTCACTAAAAGAAGTATCTGTTAATGCAATTTATGATCTCCAGCAGATGGCACCTTTTGGGATTGGAAATCCTGCACCTAAAGTAATGTTAAGCGATGTTCATATGAGTATGATTAAGAAAATTGGGGCAAGCGAGGACCATTTGAAAGTGACTTTTCAAGATGAAGATCAGAAAACTCTATTAGATGGAATAGGATTCAGGATGGGAGCATTACACGATTCTATATCCCCTTTATCCAAAATCTCCACTGTTGGTAAACTATCAATCAACGAATGGAATGGTTCGATTAAGCCTCAATTTATGATTGAGGATGTTAAAATTACTGAATGGCAAATGTTTGATTTTCGAGGGGATAAACGAGTTTGGCAAAATAAAAATCTTTTTGGTTTGGAAGAATGCACGGTGGTGATGTTTCAAGAGGAAACGTTGAAATATGAAAAAAATATCCCTGATAACTGGAAAGTGGTCCAATTGACGGCAGCTGATCCGGAAACAACGGAATTATCAAGTGCTAAAAATATTCTATTATTAGACCTTCCTTCTACTTTAAACCAGATGAAACAATGTCTAAACGGGTTGGAATCTCTTGAAAACCTGTATGCATTATTTATTCATGAAGGAAATCACTTTTTTGAGACCATCCCTTCAAGAGAGCAATTTAAATGGCTTTATGCGTTCTTAATGAAACGTAAACAGTTTGACCTGAAAAAGAACGGACAAGAACTCGCCAAATATAAAGGTTGGAACGAAAAAGCTGTGAAGTTTATGTGTCAGGTGTTTTTTGAGTTAGAATTTGTTAAAATAAGCAATGGTATAGTAGAGGTCGAAGCAGAGCCTAAGAAAAAGGATTTAACGGAATCATTTACTTATCAAAAGTATTTAGAACAAAGTGATATAGAAAATGAACTATACTACTCCTCATACAGAGCTTTGAAACAATGGATCGATCGTACATTGGCGGATAAACACTTAGCCTCTGTTTAATATATCGAATGATCGCTATAAACACATGTGAATGGAACTTAAGGATAACTAGGAGGAAACACAAATGGATTATAAGAAATATATTACTGAGGTTAAAGATTATCCGAAAGAAGGAATTAGCTTCAAAGATATTACTACTCTTATGGAAGATGGAAAAGCCTATAAAGCGGCAATTGATGAAATGGCCGATTTCGCAAAAAATAAAGAGGTAGATGTGATTGTAGGACCTGAAGCAAGAGGGTTTGTAGTAGGCTGTCCAATTTCTTATGCTTTAGAAGTCGGTTTCGTACCAGTGAGAAAAGCCGGCAAACTTCCACGCGAAGTACTCAGAGTTGATTATGGTTTGGAGTATGGGAAAGACTCCCTTAATATACATGTTGATTCCATTAAAAAAGGACAGAAAGTGCTTATTACTGATGATCTTTTAGCAACGGGTGGAACAATTGAAGCAACAATAAAAATTGTTGAGGAACTCGGCGGAATTGTCGTTGGAATAGCATTTATGATTGAATTGACCTATTTAGACGGTCGAAATAAGCTAGGGAAATATGACGTATTTACACTTATGAGTTATTAATATTAAAAGGGAGTGTCTGTGCTGACACTCCTCATTTCATTGCAAAATAAAGAAGAAAGAATGACGGTTAGGCTGTTTTTCTAAATTTGGTTTGCAAATTCACTGCTTTTTTGTTTCATAATATGTTATGCTGATTGAAAGTCTTTTCTACGGAAGGGACTTTTTTTATAAACGGATTCGACAAATTTCTCGTTTCTTTACAAACGTTAGATAAATGGTGATAATAAAGAGAAATACATCCACTTGTTACATAATATAAATAGGTTTATAAACCGAAATTAAGAGGAAATTTAAGGTGATTCCATGACTAGCGAACAAGTATTAGAAAAAGCAAGTGAATATTTACCTGAGAAGGAAGTAGCGCTGTTAAGAGAGGCCTATGAAGTGGCTGAGCATGCTCACCGTGAACAATACCGTAGATCTGGAGAGCCATATATATGGCATCCTGTTCAGGTAGCGGGCATTCTTGTAGAACTTGGTATGGATCCCAACACAGTAGCGGCTGCTTTTCTTCATGATGTGGTTGAGGATACTGATGTAACACTCGATGACCTGAAAAAACAATTCGGTGAAGAAATTGCTATGTTAGTCGATGGCGTAACGAAACTAGGTAAGATAAAGTACAAATCCAAGGAAGAACAGCAAGCGGAAAATCACCGGAAAATGTTTGTGGCAATGGCAAGGGATATACGTGTGATTTTAATTAAACTAGCTGATCGACTGCATAATATGAGAACACTTAAGCATTTGCCACCTGAAAAACAACGAAGAATAGCAAACGAAACGCTGGAAATCTTTGCGCCGTTAGCTCATAGATTAGGGATATCAACGGTTAAATGGGAGCTGGAGGATACTGCTTTACGCTACTTGAATCCCCAGCAATACTATCGAATCGTTAACCTCATGAAAAAGAAACGTGCCGAGCGTGAAGATTATATAGGAGAGGTCACAGACGATATTCTCGAAAAGTTGGGTAATATGAACGTGGAGGCTGAAATACATGGCCGAGCAAAACACATTTATAGTATTTACCGTAAGATGGTCCTGCAGAACAAACAGTTCAATGAAATCTATGACTTGCTAGCAGTCCGTATCGTAGTTAGCAGCATTAAAGACTGTTATGCTGTACTCGGAACCATTCATACTTTATGGAAACCAATGCCAGGAAGATTTAAAGATTATATCGCTATGCCAAAAGCGAATATGTATCAATCTCTTCATACAACGGTTATTGGACCAAAGGGTGACCCTCTTGAAGTACAAATTCGTTCAGAGGACATGCATAAAGTGGCCGAATTTGGTGTGGCTGCACATTGGGCTTATAAAGAAGGCAAAACAGTCAGTGACTCAAATGCTCTAGAGACAAAAATGTCATGGTTCCGCCAAATTTTAGAATGGCAAAATGATGCAAATGACGCTCAAGAATTTATGGAATCCTTAAAAATAGATCTTTTCTCTGATATGGTGTTTGTGTTCTCACCAAAAGGGGATGTTATTGAATTACCAAAAGGTTCTGTTCCTTTGGATTTTGCGTTCCGTATACATACAGAAGTAGGTAATCGTTGTATAGGAGCAAAAGTAAACGGGAAAATGGTTCCGCTTGATCATCAACTTAAGACGGGTGACATCATAGATATTTTGACATCAAAGCATTCGTACGGTCCGAGTCAGGATTGGATAAAAATTACTCAAAGCTCACATGCAAAAAATAAAATTCGACAATGGTTTAAAAAAGAGCGTAGAGAAGAAAATGTCGAAAAAGGTAAGGATCAAGTAGAAAAAGAAATTGAACGCAAGGGCTTTAAGATTAAAGAAGTCCTAACGAATGAAAATATAGACCGGGTTGCAGATAAATTCAGTTTCACTACGGAAGAAGACATGTATGCTGCTGTTGGTTATAACGGTATTACAGCTGCTCAAATTGTAACGAGATTGACAGATAATATTCGTAAAAAGCTGGATGAAAGCCTTGATGCTCAATCAATATCCGAAGCTGTAGAGGACATCAAACCTGTTGAAAAAAAGCGTGCGAAAACAAGTACCGGTGTTTCAGTAAAAGGAGTCGACAATCTGCTCATTCGATTGTCCCGATGCTGTAATCCCGTACCCGGTGATGACATCGTTGGGTACATTACAAAAGGCAGAGGAGTCTCCATTCACCGCAGGGACTGTCCAAATATAACCATGGAAAAAAGCGATACACGACTACTAGAAGTAGAGTGGGAACAAGGGCAAGACAAGCAAAAAAATTACAATGTCGATATTGAGATTTCCGGTTATGACAGACGGGCGCTTTTGAACGATGTTTTACAGGCTGTGGCAGAAACGAAAACAAATATCAATGCCGTGGCTGGAAAATCAGATAAAAATAAAATGGCTACTATAAACATGACAATTTCCATTCAAAACATCGCTCATTTGCAACGTGTTGTAGACCGCATCAAGAGTATTTCGGATATTTACTCGGTGCGCAGAATTATGCACTAGGTCGGTTGTTTTAAATTTTAGGGATAGCCATGGATAGAAGGAGATTTGTCAAATGCGTGTTGTCGTTCAGCGATCGTTAAAAGCAAATGTCACCGTTAATGATGAGGTGACAGGGGCGATTAATCATGGATATGTTCTACTCGTTGCTGTGACTCATGATGACACAAAAGAAGATGCTTATTATGTTGCAGACAAAATTGCTAAACTTAGACTTTTTGAGGATGAGCATGGAAAACTCAATTTATCCATTCAAGAAGTCGAAGGACAAGTTCTTTCTATTTCTCAATTTACGCTCTACGGTGACAGTCGAAAAGGAAGAAGACCTAACTTCATGGCCGCAGCAAAACCTGTACAAGCAAAAGAATTGTATGATTTCTTTAATGAACGCCTGCAAAGTGAACACGATTTGCAAGTTGAGACGGGAATCTTTGGCGAAATGATGAACGTTAGCCTCCTAAATCACGGGCCTATTACGTTAATTGTAGAAAGTAAATAGTAAGGGTGATTACTTACGGATAAAACCGGCCTTTCTTAGTAAGTGGAACTGGAAGAAGTGAAAGGTGACCGCTAGGAGCGAATTCGAGGAACATCATTAACAGCAACTATTTCATAGAAAACAATCTATACAATTTAATCGTTGCGTGGTGTATTATCCTCTTTTTTTTGGGCAAACTGAGAAAAAAGAGGAGGTATACACGATGAGGTCTGGTTACTCTCACCAAAACAAGGCGCTAACTGCAAATCGATTAATACATACCGATTTACATCGTTTTGTTGAAGCGGATGATATTCATTCGGCGTATGAAATGGCAACTGAATTCGGACCATCAAACCGAGGTGTTCGTTCTTTAAAAAAACGACTTGAAAGAAATTAATATTGAAAACTTTCGATAAAGGTTGACATGCTTTGAAAGTATTCGTATGATAGATTAAAATTGACGAAATTATATATACACCATTGAGGGAGCAAAGTAGTAAAGAGATTTCAATTACAGAGATGAAATGCCTAAGGCTGGAAGCATTTCTTTGAAACTTTACGAAGGAACACTCCTTAGGTATTTTTCTGAAAAGTTGACTTCTTATTAGGAAAAATCGTTATCGGACGTTATCTGATTAAGCGGGAGCAAAAAAGTTGCTTCAACTAGGGTGGTACCACGGGAAAAACTCTCGTCCCTGACAAAGTTCAGGGATGGGGGTTTTTTGTTTTGGTGAAAAAGGTTTCCAGGTTTTTACATAATACAATTTAAATTAGGCAGGAGGAGAAACGAGTATGAATTATAGAATTCCCAGGGGAACTCAGGATATTTTGCCAGAGCAATCACGTAAATGGCAATTTATTGAACAGAAAATCCACGATTTGTGTAACAGGTACAATTACAAAGAAATTCGTACACCTGTTTTTGAACAGACAGAACTGTTTGCACGTGGTGTCGGAGATACAACCGATATTGTTCAAAAAGAGATGTATACTTTTGATGACCGAGGTGGGAGAAGCTTAACATTACGGCCAGAAGGGACAGCATCCACAGTTCGATCATTTGTAGAAAATAAAATGCACGGCTGGGCAGACCAACCAGTGAAGCTTTATTATGTCGGACCAATGTTCCGCTATGAACGTCCACAATCAGGCAGAATGCGTCAATTTGTTCAATTTGGTGTTGAGGCAATGGGAAGTGCAGATCCTGCCGTTGATGCAGAAGTAATTGGTTTATCGATGGATTTTTACCGTGAATTAGGCTTGAGTAATCTAAAGCTTGTTGTGAATAGTCTTGGTGACAAGGAAAGTCGTAATAATCACCGGAATGCACTTATCGAACACTTTGAACCGAGAATTTCGGAGTTCTGCGCGGATTGTCAGCAGCGTTTAGAAAAAAATCCATTACGAATTCTTGACTGTAAACAAGACAATGATCATGAATTAATGGCAACAGCGCCATCTATTCTGGACTACTTAAATGAAGATTCAACCAATTACTTTAAATTAGTCCAACAGTACTTGGCGGATATGGATATTAGATTCGAAGTGGATCCTACGTTAGTAAGAGGATTAGATTACTACAACAATACTGCATTTGAAATTATGATAGATGGTGAAGGATTTGGTGCGATTACCACACTATGTGGTGGAGGTCGTTACAACGGTTTAGTGGAGGATATCGGTGGACCAACTACTCCTGGAATAGGCTTTGCTTTAAGTATAGAGCGATTATTAATGGCCCTTGAAGTACAAGAGATTTCATTACCCATTGAGGAAGGATTAGATGCTTACCTTGTTACGATGGGGGAGCAAGCTAACGCTGTTAGTCCAAAGTTATTACACGGACTGAGAAGTAAAGGTTTAGCTGTTGATGGTGACTATATGGGGAAAAAAATGAAGGCTCAAATGAAAGCTGCCGACAGACAAAAGGCTAAATTTGTCCTTTTATTAGGTGACGATGAATTAGCAGAAGAAAGTATTATGGTTAAAGAGATGGCAACTGGCGAACAAAAACAAGTGCCGTTAAAAGAAATAGCTGAATGGATAATTAGTCAAAGATAGGATATAAGAGAGGGGTATGACAGTGACTGAACGTACACATTTATGTGGAGAATTATTAGAAGGATTAATTGGAGAAAAGGTAAAACTTCAGGGATGGGTAAAGACTCGCCGTGATTTAGGACAGGTTATATTCGTGGATTTACGAGATCGTTCCGGTATTGTTCAAATCGTGTTTAATGGAGAGAATTTTCCGGAAGCTTTGGAAGTTGCCGAGAAAATTAGAAGTGAGTATGTTATTCACGTTGAAGGTACGGTTGTCGCTCGAGAAGAGTCCACTGTGAATGTTAAAATCCCTACTGGTACGATTGAAGTTATGGTAGATGATATTAAAATATTAAATGCTTCAAAGGGATTGCCTTTTACTATTGATGACGATGTTGAAGTTTCGGAAGATGTTAGATTAAAATACCGTTATTTGGATTTACGACGCCCGAAAATGTTTAATACGATGCAATTAAGATATAAAACAAGCAAATTGATTCGTGACATTTTAGATGAAAAACAATTTATGGAAATCGAAACACCAATGCTTACTAAAAGTACACCAGAGGGTGCTCGTGATTACTTAGTTCCTTCACGCGTTCATCATGGAGAGTTTTATGCTTTACCGCAGTCTCCACAATTATTTAAGCAATTATTGATGGTCTCAGGTTTTGAACGCTATTATCAAATTGCCAGATGTTTCCGCGACGAAGATTTGCGTGCAGATCGTCAGCCTGAATTTACACAAGTCGACATTGAAGCATCATTTATGAGTAAAGAAGAATTAATTACGATGATGGAAGAGATGATGGTTCGCCTCTTAAAGGAACTTAAGGGTGTAGATGTTGTTAAAACATTCCCTAGACTAACCTATCAAGAAGCAATGAACCGTTTCGGATCGGATAAGCCGGACACTCGTTATGGTATGGAACTTGTTGATGTATCAGAACAAATGCTGGAAAGTGACTTCAAAGTATTTGCGAGTACTGTAAATAATGGTGGAGTTGTCAAAGGAATATGTGTCAAGGGTATCGCTGATGATTATTCACGTAAAGACTTAGACGGACTAAGCGCCGTTGCTGAAATTTATGGCGCGAAAGGCTTAGCGTGGCTGAAAATCGAAGAAGGTCAAACACTAAAAGGTCCTATCGCTAAATTCTTCGGTGAAGAAAGTGCTGCTGGTCTAATCAAGTCATTTGAAGCCGAAGCTGGAGATGTCCTGTTTTTCGTAGCTGATAAAAAACGCGTAGCTTGGGATGCATTAGGGGCTTTAAGAATCAAATTTGCAAAAGATTTAAACCTAGTGGATTCAAAAGAATTTAATTTCCTTTGGGTAACGGAATTCCCGTTATTATCTTATGATGAAGATGCAGGCCGTTATACTGCTGAACACCATCCGTTTACTCGTCCGCTTGCAGAAGATGAGTCAAAGCTTGATACAGCTCCTGAGGAAGTCAGAGCAGAAGCATATGACCTTGTGTTAAACGGGTATGAATTAGGTGGAGGTTCTCAGCGTATTTTTGAAAGGGAGCTCCAGGAAAAAATGTTTAAAGCACTTGGTTTTTCCGAAGAAGAAGCCATTAGTCAATTCGGCTTTCTGTTAGATGCTTTTGAATATGGTACACCGCCACACGGAGGTATTGCATTAGGCCTCGACCGATTAGTAATGATTTTAGCTGAAAGAACGAATTTGCGGGAAACAATCGCCTTCCCTAAAACAGCTAGTGCAAGTTGCCTTTTAACGAATGCACCGAGCGGAGTTTCAGAAGCACAATTAAATGATTTAAACTTGTCGATTCAAAAGAAGAAAGAATAGCTTGAAAAAGGATGACTCAAAAGGTTTATGGCCTTCATTGAGTCATCTTTTTTTAAAAGATAAGAATTTATAAATTTAGCAGCTATCTTTACGCCACAAGTATCAAGGGAAACCCACCCTTGATACTTAAGTGATGGTTGCGAAAGACCACTCTGAAATAAGTTAATAGTTAAAATATATGTTGAATAAAAACTACAAATATAGCTCTTTACATGAAATAAAAACCTGTGCTATACTTGCGTTAACAAATTAAATATCTCGCTACTTGAAAGTATAAGTTTATGTTTTTTAAGAATAGGGAATTGCAATAACTAAGTGGTTAATAAGTGAATGAAGAGATAAAGTTATCATTTATTACCAGTTGATTGTTAACCTTAGATTTTGTATAATTAGATTAACAGCTGATAACAAGTTTAAGGGTCCTATGTTGTACGTGTAACAACTTTTCATTTTGAGCCAACACTTCGACCTTGGGAGTTTTCTGTTTCGCTAATAATAGCATGCCTCATACTTATGTAATAACTTAGAGGAAGCTAGAATTAACGAACACGACACCCACCTGCTATTGCAGGTTCAAAATAAGGTATTTTTACGGCAAACACGGGACTCTTAATATTCTAATATAATTAAAACACCTTTATAGGTGTTTTTTTTTCGTTTTTGTGTTGAATCTTGTGTTGTCTCTTGGAATAGAGTTGTCGGCAGAGATTGTAATCAGCGGACTGAATTGAGTGGAAAAGACGATGAATTGAACGTATAAGGCGTTGAAATGAACGGAAGAGCGCGTCAAATGAATGGATAAGACGCCGAAATGGAGTTGAGAGCGTGAATTGAACGTATAAGGCGTTGAAATGAACGGGAGAGCGTGTCAAATGAATGGATAAGACGCCGAAACGAAGTTGAGAGCGTGAATTGAACGTATAAGGCATTGAAATGAGCGGGAGAGCGCTTCAAATGAATGGGTAAGATGCTGAAATGAAGTTGAGAGCATGAATTGAACGTATTATGCGCTGAAATGAGCGTGAGAGTGCGTCAAATGAATGGATAAGATGCTGAAATGAAGTAAAAAGCGCCTCAAATGAACGTAGATAAGACGCTGAAATGAATGACTAAAAGCCTCAAAAGATCTAAATTTCAATTTACATATCATACCTCAAATAAACTAAATTAATTTACGATTATTCAAGTATTTTTATAAAACGCTGTCATTTCACCCCGAAGATACGTTAAAATATATAATTAGAAGTACTTATTTATAACCAGTCATCAGATGACCTTATGACTGGTGTTGAGGAGGGAAAACTATTATGAAAGTTTCATTGTTTTTAACCTGTCTAGCGGATGCTGCTTACCCGGCTGATGTCGGGAGAAGTACTGTTGAAGTATTAGAACGTTTAGGTTGTGAAATAGATTTTCCAAAAAATCAAACTTGCTGTGGTCAGCCAGCGTATAATAGTGGCTTTCACAGAGAGACGAGAGATGTCGCAATGCACATGATCCGAACATTTGAGCATGCAGATTATATTGTCTCTCCGTCTGGTTCCTGTGTTGCGATGCTCAAAGAATACCCGCATCTGTTTGAAGATGATCCTGAATGGATTGGCAGAGCAAAAAAAATGGCTGATAAATCGTATGAACTTACCCAATTTATTGTGAATGTCCTGGAAGTAGAAGACGTAGGAGCAGAATTTGAAGGGAATGTGACTTACCATACCTCCTGTCATATGACTCGTTTGCTTGGAGAGAGGGAAGCTCCGATGAAACTGTTGAAAAATGTAAAGGGGTTAAACTTCACGGAATTACCTAATAAACAGCAATGTTGCGGATTTGGTGGAACATTCAGCGTAAAAATGTTGCCTATTTCAGAACAAATGGTAGATGAGAAGGTGCAGCACATCGAAGAAACAAATGCAGATATATTAATTGGTGCTGATTTAGGTTGTTTAATGAATATTGGTGGGAGAATTGACCGACAAGGGAAGTCAGTGAAAGTTATGCACATTGCGGAAATTTTAAATAGTCAAAAATAAGAGGTGATTATATGGGTGTGAAGATTAGTAATGAAAAGTTTTTTGATAGGGTTGATAAAGGTATTAAAGATACATTTATGCGAAAAGCCGTTTCGGAGGCACAAAGCCGTCTTGAGGGGCGGAAAATAGAAGTGACGGAAGAATTGGGGAATTGGGAAGACTGGCGAGACCTGTCGGAAGAGATTAGACAGCACACGCTTGAAAATTTGGATTATTATTTGGAACAGTTTGCTCGGAATGTTGCTAAGCAAGGAGGACATGTATTTTTTGCGGAAAATGCTGAAGAAGCGAATGATTACATTACATCTGTCGTCAAAAAAAAGAATGCAAAAAACATCGTCAAATCAAAATCAATGGTCACGGAAGAGATTGGCATGAACGAAGCATTGGAAGAAATCGGTTGTAATGTGGTGGAATCTGATCTTGGAGAGTGGATTTTACAATTGGATGATCATGATCCACCCTCACATATCGTTGTACCTGCTCTTCATAAAAACAAAGAACAAATTAGAGAAACATTTAATAAGAAAAGACAATATGATAAAACTTCCGATCCGGATGAATTGGCAAAGTTTGCACGTCAGGAACTAAGAAAAGATTTCTTAGCAGCCGAAGTGGGAATTACTGGATGTAATTTTGCTGTAGCCGAATCCGGAAGTGTTTCCCTTGTAACAAATGAGGGCAATGCAAGGTTAGCGACTACGTTACCGGAAACACAGATTACGGTGATGGGTATGGAGAGAATCGTTCCTACTTGGAAGGAGCTTGATATTCTTGTTACGATGCTTTGCCGCAGTGCAGTCGGACAAAAATTGACGAGTTACATTACGGGATTAACGGCAACAAAAGAGCAAGGAGATGTAGATGGTCCGGAAGAATTTCACGTGGTCATTGTTGATAATGGCAGATCAAAAATATTAGGTACTAAATTCCAGTCAGCATTGCAGTGTATTCGATGCGCAGCCTGTATTAACGTTTGTCCTGTTTACAGACACGTAGGTGGCCACTCTTACGGCTCAATCTATCCAGGTCCAATAGGAGCAGTATTAACTCCATTATTAGAGGGGTATGAAGATTATAAAGAGCTTCCTTTTGCTTCTTCTCTATGTGCTGCTTGTACCGATGCTTGTCCAGTAAAAATTCCATTGCACGAGCAATTAGTGGAGCACCGTCGTATTATTGTGGAACAAGAAGGCAAATCGTCGTTCGGAGAAAAATTGGCGATGAAAGGATATGCTTTTGGTGCAAGTACACCTAGTCTTTATCAAATGGGCATAAAAGGCGCACCCACATTTATTAATACTATTGCTGGTAAAGATGGCGATGGTAAAGGGGCTGGACCGATTAAATTATGGACGGATATTCGTAATTTACCAAAGTCCACAGGTCAGTCATTTAGAAAATGGTATAACAATCGCGAGAAAGGTGGTAATGACTAATGGCAACAGGAACCATTCAAAATCAGGACAAGTTTCTAGATAAAATTGCAAATCAGCTAGGAAGAAAAAGGCAGACAGAAGAAGTGGAACTTCCTGCCTGGAAAAAAGCGCCACAGTATGATGTGTTCAAAGGTTTAAGTATGGATGAGCTGTTAGCCCAATTTGTCATCCAATGCGAGAAAATTCATGCGAATGTAGTTGTGACAAAAATGAATGAACTAGAAGAAATCTTTCATGAAGTGATCCAAAAGTTGGGAGGAGCATCAATTGTTTATTGGGATGACTCTCGGTTTGAAACATATGGATTGACGGCTGCACTCACTCAGGAAAAAGAGGAGGGTATATCTGTTCATGAATGGAAAAGTGATCTTGGTAAAAAAAATATCGAAATTGCTGAAAGAGCAAATATAGGCATTACATTTTCCGATATTACATTAGCGGAATCCGGAACGGTTGTTTTACTGAGTGATAGTGGAAAAGCCAGATCCGTTAGCTTATTACCACAAAAGCATCTGGCGATTATCCCTAAAAGTACAATAGTACCAAGAATGACACAAGCTTCAGAAAAAATTCATGAAATCTCCAAAAATGAAGGTAGAACGCCTTCCTGTATTAATTTCATTTCTGGACCAAGTAACTCGGCAGATATCGAGTTAAGGCTCGTTGTTGGAGTACATGGACCTGTTGAGGTAACATATATTGTTATCGATGATATGTAATAATGATAATCGCAATTGATTACTATCAAAGATACTAGTCAATATATCTGAAAGAAAAACAGTTAGAAAATCAAAACAAAAAAAGCGCTAAAATCTAGCGCTTACGTTTTCTAGCCTTGGTTAGTCGATAGATTATTTGTGAGAATCGCTGATTATCTTCAGGGATTCTCACTTTCTATCTAATAAAATATGTTATTTCGCTACTTTTTCCAGGTTTCCGTTTTTATCCATTCTGAAAGCAGCCGCCGATCTGTCAACAGATTCTTCCTCAAGTACCGCCATTCTTCTTGCGCGGTCCATAATTTGAATAATGGATTGGTAATCTTCCTGTATTGCTAGATGTTGCTGCTTCAATTGTGAATATGCTTGTTCCAGCGTATTCACTTTATTCTTAAGATCTGTATTTTCTTGCTCTAAAAGCGTTGCTTTAGATCCAGATCCTTTCATAGACCGCAAAAACACGATAACTTCGTCTAAGCTGAGTTCACGTTCTGGTTTGCTTTGTACACTTTTAGTACGTGGGAGTGGAAGTTCCGCACGCTGAGGTAATTCGAACTCTTGAGAAAACTCTTGAGATTGATGTTTGTTGAACTCTTCCACAAACGAATAGGAGGGCTCCATATCCTGATCGAATCCTTTTTGGACTTGTGGCTTGGAATCCTGCGCCATCTGGCGTTTTTTTTGTTTGCGGTGTTTCTTTGCTAGTTTAATTGCATCATCATATTTATCTCTTACAACTGCATTCCATCGGAAACCGCATGCAGCGGACGTTCGATTTAACGCATCTCCAACTTCCTCAAACGCATTTAGTTGCGTACTACCTTCTCTTATGTGCCGTAAAACTGTTTCTGCTAATAATAAATCGTCCTCATGTGACCATGCATCTTGTCTAACTTTCATCATTTTCATTCCTTTCTTACTAATCTTCTTTCTTTTCTATTAACATGGTCAATGAAGGATGAAAGTATACTAACGAGATAAAATAAGTTTGCGTAATACATAAGATGGAAAATTATTAAGATAAAGAGACAATCGATTAGTACCTAGAAATAGCGATCTTGATTACAATTATTTCTCTTTTCTTATAAAACTATTTTCTTTTCTTTGTAAAAAGTAATCCAACCGTTTCTGAACTGTTTTTTCATATCCGTTCGTGGATGGAGAGTAAAATGTTCGGTTTTTAAGGTGTTCGGGAAGATATTGTTGGACGACATAATGATTCTCATAATTATGAGGATATAAGTAGCCTTCGCCATGCCCAAGTTTAGATGCTCCTTTGTAATGGGCATCACGTAAATGGACAGGAATATCGCTAGCTTTTTCTTTTTCTACAGCATTTAGTGCATCGTCAATCCCCTTAATTACGGCATTACTCTTAGGTGCTGTTGCTAAGTAAAGTGCTGCTTCAGCTAACGGAATCCTCGCTTCAGGCATTCCGATAAACTCCACTGCATGAAAGGCAGCTTCAGCAATTAATAGTGCGTTAGGATCTGCAAGTCCAACATCCTCTGCTGCATGTACATATAATCTTCTAGCAATAAAACGCGCATCTTCTCCTGCATAGATCATTTTTGCTAACCAATACAAAGTTGCGTCGGGATCTGAACCGCGGATGCTTTTTATAAAAGCTGAAATAGTGTCGTAATGGTTGTCTCCAGCTTTATCATAACGAATCATCCTTTTTTGAATAGATGCTTCTGCAGTGTTGAGGTCAATTTTAATGATATTTTCTTCATTTGGGTCCGTTGTCAAAACAGCTAATTCAATCGCATTTAAAGCAGTTCTTGCGTCACCATTTGCGATATCAATAATGTGAGTAGAAGCCTCTTCATCAATGTGGATCGTATAATTTCCAAATCCTCTTTCTTTATCTTCCAGAGCTTGATCGATGACGCGACCTACTTCTTCATTTGTCAGAGAATGGAGTCGAAATAGACGGGAACGTGAAATAAGAGCAGGATTGACTTCAAACATCGGGTTTTCTGTTGTGGCTCCGATTAAAATGACTGTTCCATCCTCAACAAAGGGCAATAAAGAGTCTTGTTGTCCTTTATTAAAACGATGGATTTCATCAATAAATAAGACAGTTTTTGTTTGTTCAAATTTGAGTCGGTCTTTTGCCTGTTGGACAATTTCCCTGACATCTTTAATGCCAGACTGTACAGCATTCAACTGTTCAAATCGGGCCGAAGTAGTGTTAGCAATAACTCTTGCCAGTGTTGTTTTCCCAGTGCCGGGAGGACCGTGAAAAATCATGGGTGTGAGACGATCAGCTTCAATCGCTCTTCTCAATAAAGTGCCCTGCCCAATGATGTCTTCTTGCCCAATGACCTCTTGAAGTGACCTCGGCCTCATTCGGGAAGCTAAAGGACCCTTTGGTTGATCGTTGTTAGGATAATGAAATAAATCCATTTGTATACCACCTTTTTAAGGATTATGATGTATAAAATTAATCAGTAAGATGTCTCGTTCAGGCGATGAATCTTGAGCTGAAATTCTATTTTTATTATTTGAGCTGGATTTCATTGCACTATTTAGCATTTACCGATAGAATGCAAGAGGTTAAATGAAGTACCTTTAATAGATATACCACTGCTTTCTGTGGAACAGATCTCCTGTATCTATGCTATAATGAATTTACTAAACGAACAACAATTAAACATCAATAAAGTATGATTTGCTCGTTAAAAATAGAGAGGGTTGACGTTTTATGACTCTTGCATACACCAGGAACAAACATCAGGAAACGCCTTGGTTTCGATGGGGCGTTTTTCTCTTTGGAATTATCGTAATGAGTTTTGGCATTGCTTTGATGATTTCCGCTGATTTAGGAAGTGCACCATGGGATGTGCTCCACATTGGTCTGACCAATCAGTTTGGGCTTACGATCGGTTCTTGGACAATAATCATGGGATTCATATTACTTGTTTTAGCTACAATAATGACAAAAGAATGGCCGAGATTAGGTGCCTATTTAAATATGATTTTTGTTGGAGTTTTTGTGGATATTTTTCTGATTTTACTAGCAACTCCTGAATTACTGGTTGTAAAAATTTGCATGCTTGTCTTTGGAATATTTATTATGGGCTTTGGTATTGGAATTTATATATCTCCAAAATGTGGGGCAGGTCCTAGAGACAGCGTTATGCTGGCGTTCTCACAAAAAACGGGAGCATCGGTTGCCCGTGTGAGGATATTTATGGAAGTACTAGTTTTAATCGCAGGATGGGGACTTGGTGGACCAGTGTTCGTCGGTACAATCTTATTTAGTATATTAATTGGTCATGTAACTGGTTTCTCATTAAACTATTGTCAAAAATGGATGGATACACGAATAGAAAGAAAAATGGAAAGGAGGATTCATGTTGAAAATATCAACTAAAGGAAGATACGGACTAACAATTATGATAGCATTAGCAAAAAAAGATGGAGAAGGTCCAATATCACTAAAATCTATTGCCAAAGACCATAATCTTTCGGAACATTATTTAGAGCAATTGATAGCACCGTTAAGAAATGCGATGCTCGTTAAAAGTGTCAGAGGTGCTTACGGTGGATATATGTTAGGAAAACTAGCGGAAGAAATTACAGCTGGAGATATCATTCGTGTGCTGGAGGGGCCGATTACACCAGTAGAAATTATTGATGATGAAGAGCCGGCAAAACGTGATTTATGGATAAAAATTCGCGATGCGGTGAAAGATGTTCTTGATTCCACTACACTTGATGATTTAGCAACATACGAAGATACAGGGGAACAGGAAAATTTTATGTTCTACATTTAAAGGTTCTTCGTTTGATCAAGTTACCTGCGAAGCATTATAATATAAAAGACGCTATGCGTTCTGTATAAAGAGGGCAACTACCTTCAAGCCGCATTCTTGCTACTTAAAAGATAGCGGCAGAAGCTGACGTTGCATTTAATAAAAGACGCTACGCGTTTTTCTTAGGAGAAGGTGTGAAAGACGATGGAACGAATTTACTTGGATCATGCGGCTACGTCTCCAATGCATCCCGAGGTTTTTCAAGCGATGAAGCCATTTTTTGAAACGTATTTTGGTAATCCCTCAAGTATTCATCATTTCGGAAGAGAAGCTAGAAGAGGCCTTGACGAAGCGAGAGAGTTCATCGCTCAGAAAATAAATGCCCGCTTTGATGAAATTGTTTTTACCAGTGGTGGTACTGAGGCCGATAATTTAGCGATACTTGGTTATGCTTTTGCGAACAATGATAAAGGAAACCATCTTATAACCACTAAAATAGAACATCATGCTGTGTTACATGCGTTTCAACATCTTGAAAAATCAGGGTATTCTGTGACGTATTTAGATGTAAATGAGCATGGTGAAATTTCAATGGAAGACTTGGAAAATGCTTTAACCGATGAAACCATTCTTGTGTCGATTATGTTCGGAAATAATGAAGTAGGCTCGATACAGCCAATTGAAGAGATAGGACGAGTATTGGCAGCACACCAATCGGTTTTTCATACAGATGCTGTCCAAGTTTTTGGATCAGAGCAAATAGACGTGAACCAGCTAGGTGTGGATTTATTGGCGGCTTCGGGTCATAAGATCAACGGACCGAATGGAACTGGTTTTTTATATATTAGGCAAGGCATCCATTTAGCATCATTGCAATATGGTGGAGAGCAAGAAAGAAAAAGACGGTCGGGAACAGAAAATGTACCAGCAATTGTAGGTATGCAGAAAGCACTCGAACTAGCTTTGAAGGAAAGTGAGACGAGAAAATTACTCTATACTCAATTCAAAGAAATCTTGCTAACTAGCTTTGAACGGGAAATGATAAACTTCAAAGTCAATGGAAATCAGGAACAGGCTCTTTCTCATATATTAAATGTCAGTTTTCCTGGACTCAATGTCGAATCTATATTAATGAACTTGGATTTGGATGGTGTAGCAGTATCAAGTGGTTCGGCTTGCACAGCCGGCTCGATTGATCCTTCTCATGTACTTACCTCCATGTTTAACGATAAAAATAGAAGTCACTCTGCTGTTAGATTTAGTTTCGGACTAGGGAACGATCTTGCACAAATTGAGGAAGCAGCTCAAAAAGTAGTCAACGTTATGAAACGATTAGAAAGTCAGATAAAGTAGTCAAGGAGGTGAGTGTTTATGAATACTCACGTATCAGAAAAAGCTAAAAAAGATACACGTATAGTAGTAGGAATGTCTGGTGGGGTAGATTCCTCTGTTACCGCGCATTTGTTAAAGGAAGAAGGATATCAGGTCATCGGTATTTTCATGAAAAACTGGGATGATACGGATGAAAATGGTATTTGTACGGCAACAGAAGATTATGATGATGTCATTCGGGTGTGTAATCAGCTAGACATTCCGTATTACGCGGTTAATTTTGAAAAAGAATATTGGGACAAAGTATTTACGTACTTTTTAGAAGAATACAAAGCCGGACGTACTCCGAATCCGGATGTCATGTGTAATAAAGAAATTAAATTTAAAGCTTTCTTAGATCATGCTATGTCGTTAGGTGCTGACTATGTGGCTACTGGTCATTATGCTCAAGTGAAACGGACAGATGAAGGAAAAGTGGAACTTTTGCGTGGGCAAGACCGCAACAAAGATCAAACTTATTTTCTTAACGCGTTAAGTCAGGAGCAACTCCAACATGTGATGTTCCCGATTGGGGAGATCGAGAAACCAAGAGTCCGCGAAATCGCTCATGAAGCAGAATTGGCAACAGCTTCAAAGAAAGACAGTACCGGAATTTGCTTCATCGGTGAACGAAATTTCAAGGAGTTTTTAAGTCAGTATTTACCTGCTCAACCTGGTGATATGAAGACAATGGACGGCGAAGTGAAAGGGCAACATGATGGACTGATGTACTATACACTTGGGCAACGTCAAGGGTTAGGTATTGGTGGTGCTGGAGAGCCTTGGTTTGTTGTCGGTAAAGATTTGGAAACTAATACTTTATTGGTGGGACAAGGCTATCACCATGATGCTCTGTATTCAAACGGATTAATTGCGGATGGTTTAAATTGGGTCAGTGGAGAAGTTCCTGAAGAAATCATTAGATGCACTGCTAAATTTCGATATCGCCAAGAAGATCATGGTGTGGAAGTAATACCATTGAATAATGGTCGTGTAAAGGTTTTATTTGATGAGGCAGAACGAGCGGTCACACCTGGTCAATCTGTTGTGTTTTATCAGGGGGAAGTATGTCTCGGTGGTGGAACAATTGACGAAATATTGAAGGACTGATGATTTTATAAAATCAGTCCTTTTCTTTGTCCGAGGGTAAGAACTATTTTAGAAAAAAGACGCTATGCGTTTTTCTTAGAAGGAGAGATTAATATGGATAAAAATGAATTAGCGGTAAAAGAAATGCAAGAAGGAAATATTGAAGAAGCAGCGAAACTATTAAATGAAGCAATTGAGGAAAATCCAAAAGATGCTATCGCCTATGCGAATTTCGGTAATCTATTATCGGCCGTTGGTGAAGATGATAAAGCAATTGTTTTTTATGATAAAGCAGTGGAAATGGATGAAGATTTAGCGACAGCATACTATGGAAAAGGAAATGTATTTTATACACAAAAAAAATTCACAGAAGCGATTGATGTTTACCAAGAGGCAATTGTTAAAGGTCTGCAACAAGGAGACGTTTACTATATGCTCGGAATGAGTTTTTATTTACTGGAAGACTTCCGGAGAGCGTTACCTAGTCTGAGCAGAGCAGTGGAGCTTAACGAAGAAGACGTGGATGCACGTTTCCATTATGGTATGTGCTTGGCACAGGCGGAGGAGGTCGATCAAGCAATGATTCAGTTTAATCGGGCGATTGAGATAGATGATCAGTATTCAGATGCCTATTTTAATTTAGGGGTCGCCTATGCAATGAAAAACGATGCTGAAAAAGCATTAGAGCTGTTTGATAAGACGCTTGAAATACAACCGGACCATGAATTAAGTGCCAATGCAAAGATCCAAATGGAAGAACTACTCCGTCAGGGAGAATAAACAAGGTGGTGGAAAGCATGGAAAGGTCAAATGAAGAAAAAGAAGATTATATAAAAGGGGAGCTTCTTCATTTGGTTTTTCATAGCGCAGATTCTCTATATACAGTTGCTAAAATAAGAGTGAATGAGTCTTCACAAAAGTTGAATGATAAAGAAGTGACTGTTGTAGGGATGATGACAGAGCCTGAAAAAGAGCTTACTTATTTATTTAAAGGGCACTTTTCTGATCACCCCAAATTCGGAAAACAATATAAATTCGAGCAATTTCAAAAAGTGATTCCGGAAACGGAACAAGGGATTATTTTGTATTTATCCAGTGACCGATTTCCCGGAATCGGTAAAAAAACAGCCGAATCGATTATCGGCTCGTTAGGCGTCCATGCGATATCTCGTATTCTAGAGGATCGTACTGTTTTAGAGAAGGTGACAAAGCTTAAAAAAGAAAAAGCCGATTATGTCTATAAAACTCTGTTAGAGGACCAGGGAATTGAACAAGTTCTCTTAAAACTCTATGATTACGGGTTTGGATTACAGCTTGCGATGAAGGTTTACCGTGAATATCAAATAGAGGCGTTAACCGTGATTCAATCCAATCCTTATCGAATGGTGGAAGACGTTGATGGAATTGGATTTGCTAAAGCCGATCTTATTGGCAGAAAGCAGGGTCTCACTGGAAATCATCCGGATCGATTAAAAGCAGCAATATTATTTGTCTTACAGGATTACTCCTTAAGTGACGGACACGTATTTGCTTTACAGAAAATGATTGTGGAAGAAGCAAAAAAATTACTCGAAAAAGATACATATGAAGACATCAAAGCATTGGATGTTGCCGATCAGGTTATTGCTCTTGGTGAAGAAGGTAAAATAATTATCGAACAAGAAAATATGTATCTACCATCTTTATTTTTTGCCGAACAAGGAATTGCAAAAAATCTGGGACGATTGCTTTTAAACAAAAAAGAAATGGACGAATATCCAGAGTCGGAATTTTTAAAAGCCTTGGGAGCAGTGGAAGAAGAGCTTGGTTTAAGTTATGCACCATCACAAAAAGAAGGCATACAACAGGCGCTTCACTCACCAATGATGATACTTACCGGCGGACCGGGGACCGGAAAAACAACGGTTATTAAAGGGTTGATAGAAGTTTTTGGACGCTTGAAAGGGATACCCATCGATCCTGGAGAATACAGTGGATCCAAAAAATATCCGATTTTAATGGCAGCTCCAACGGGAAGAGCTGCAAAAAGGATGACCGAATCAACCGGCCTTCCTGCCTCGACGATTCATCGCATGCTTGGTTATAAAGGAGCGGATGATGATTATTTCGAAAAAGGAGAAGACGATCAACTAGAAGGAGAAATTCTTATTTTAGATGAGGTCTCTATGGTGGATACGTGGCTAGCAAATCAACTTTTAAAAGCCATTCCAAATTCTATGCAGGTCATTTTTATGGGGGATGAAGATCAACTTCCTTCCGTTGGTCCAGGACAAGTGCTCGCTGATTTATTAGAATCGAACGTGATTCCGGCTGTTCGTTTGACGGATATTTATCGTCAATCTGAAGATTCACAAATAATCGAGTTTTCGCACCAAATAAAAGATGGCGAACTTCCAGCTGCTATTGATCAAAAAAGTAAAGACTTACGTTTTTTTCCTTGTGATCAACAAAAAGTCCCGGAAGCAGTGATGCAAATATGTAAAAGTGCTATGAAAAAAGGGTATGCCGCAAGAGATATCCAAGTGCTAGCTCCAATGTACCGGGGAGTTGCTGGAGTAGAAAATTTAAATTACATGCTGCAAACCTTATTCAATCCTAAAACGGATCAACGCAGAGAAGTGCCATTTGGAGATATCGTTTACAGGGTAGGCGACATGGTATTACAGCTTGTTAATAATCCAGAAGACAATGTTTACAACGGAGACAGAGGTGAAATTGTTTCGATTTTCACTGAAAAAGAAAATACGGAGAAACAATTACAAATCATCATTACATTTGACGGACAAGAAGTGGTTTATACCAAGCCTGACTTAACCCAAATTACTCATGCTTATTGTTGTTCCATTCATAAATCTCAAGGAAGCGAATTTCCTATCGTTATTATGCCTGTAGTTAAAGGATATTATCGAATGTTACGAAAAAAACTGATTTATACAGGTGTGACAAGGGCAAAGGAATTTTTGTTGTTATGTGGAGATTGGGAGGCATTGAAGCTGGCAGTAGAAACAAATCGGGATCTGGAACGTAACACTACCTTGAAGGAAAAATTAGCCCACATAAGATTGGAAACAGAATACAGGAATGAATAATCGGGTGCTGCCAAAGACTAAGAATGTTCAAAGGAGTGATGTCCTTGAGAACATTTAATAAAGTCAAGGGAGCATCCGTTTTTTGCGGAGAAACGAACCGGAAACTTGGCAATATAACTGACCTAATGTATGACCTGACAGCTAACCTTATAACGGGTTATTGGCTGGACAATGGTCAATGGTGGACAAAAAAGCATGCACTAGCACTATCATTGGTAAATGAAGAAACAAAAAAAGGGTTTTATGTTAATACAACCGACTCTCTTTTGCCTGTTACGGAAAAAAATAAACGGTTCTTCCATGGAAATGATCGCTTAATGGGACAGGTGATCAAAAAAGAGGATGGGGACATGGTAGGAATTATCGAAGACGTATATTTTTTACCAAGTACGGGTAAAATTATAGGGTATCAAGTGACGGAAGGCCTTTTTGAGGATTTTAAAGGAATAAAGGTCATACGAACTAATCATTCTACTGTTCATAATGAGAAAGATTGCCTTTCCATCATTGTTCAGTAAGAAGTACCCTAGGAGGGTCGGAAATTGCGATGCCCAAATTGTAAAAGCAAAGATATAGGAAAAATAGGTACGAGTCAATACTACTGTTGGGGTTGCTTTATTGAACTCACGATTACGGATGGTCAGTTACACCTCCACCAGGTGGAAGTTGATGGATCGTTAAGCTCCCTTGATGATTTATTCGCAGAGGAAGAAAGAAATATTGATTTATAAAACGAATCTTTAAAGAGTAAATTGGCATGAAATAACCAAGATGATCGGGTGTTTCATGTTTTTTACCCTAGGTTTCAAGTAGTAAATCAATTTGGTAAGCACGAGGGGAAGAGTCCTGTTAATCAGTAACAAGTAATTAAAGGTAGACGGTTCACTACGTCTACCTTTTCAGTGTTTTCACAAACGGCGTCACGGAGGAGAATATGTTAAAAAAAAGATCGAATGAAGAAATTAAACGTTGGCTCATGATCCTTATATTAATAACTATTACAGCATTTTTACTATGTGGATTCATACTGCTACTAAGTATTATATGGCCGTTTCTTCAAAAGCTAATGGTTGTTTTTCTTCCATTTCTTATAGCCGGTTTTATTATCTACTTACTTCATCCTCTTGTGGAAAAATTGGAATCTCTTCATGTTCCCAGACCGTTATCTATTTTAATTTTATTTTGTTTATTTATCGTAGTAATGATCGGCATTATTATGAAGGCCATCCCATACGTCATTCAAGAAGGAAAAGAATTACTAGAACAAATCCCTTCTATGGCAAATGGCTATCGAGAGTTACTTTCTGACGTACATCATCAAATCGATTTTCTTCCGGAATCATTTTCTGTACATTTAGATCAATGGATAAAAAGTGGAGAAGAGTGGATAGCGGATTCTATTATTAAAATAGGAACGTTACTCATGGGTCTCTTTGATTGGATTTTACTATTTATAGTGATTCCATTTGTGGTTTTTTACGGATTAAAGGATTTGCCACTATTAAAGAGAGTAGGCTGGTACATCACGCCGATGCGGGCTCGTTCTGAAAGTATAGAATTAGTAAATTCGCTGGATGAAGCGCTTGGTGGTTACATACGTGGGCAGATTATTGTAGGTATATTAGTTGGCTTATTAGCTTGGATAGGTTTTTGGATCATTGATATGCCATATGGATTGTTGCTAGCGATATTTATTGGATTGACGAATATT
Source organism: Salipaludibacillus sp. CF4.18 (assembly GCF_051262595.1). NCBI lineage: Bacteria > Bacillati > Bacillota > Bacilli > Caryophanales > Bacillaceae > Salipaludibacillus > Salipaludibacillus sp. CF4.18. The sequence continues at coordinate 49,735 of NZ_JBIMEV010000009.1, read as the reverse complement.
ATTCCATACTTCGGACCAATTTTAGGAATGGTTCCGGTAGTATTAGTAGGTTTGACTGAGTCGTTACAGCTCGTTTTTTATGGAATAATCCTTATTTTAGTGATTCAAAATATAGAAAGTAATATTTTTTCTCCAGTAATTGTTGGGAAAAGTTTACACATGCATCCATTACTTATCATCTTTGCATTAGTTGCAGGTAATGAAATTGCTGGAATCATCGGTCTTATCTTAGCGGTACCTGTGTTAGCAGTAATTAAAGTATTTATCTTACATTTCCGTCGGATTATTAGAAACAGAAAAGGGAGCTATGATTGACAAATGACCATTCGATTCCTATAATATGCTTATACATATACTTATTTTAAAAATTGATGACGGAGATTGAAATCGAAGCCCATCCAATTGTGGAATCATACCACTAAGAGAGGAATTTCCTTGGCTGAAAGAAATTCTGGATGAAGATTGATGGATGCTACTCTTGAGAGCGAGTGAAACCTCGCCGGTACACGATCGTTATTCGTTGAGGTGACAAGTGAGTGATGAAAATTACTTTCTTTGTAACTAGGGTGGTACCGCGTGAACATATTCTCGTCCCTTTTTTGGGAGGGGATTTTTTTGTGTTTTAATTTCTGTGTTATTTAAAGTGCTATCTAAGCACTTCTAATTATGAGGTCGATAATTTAAGAGGAGGTTATTTTTGTGAAAAAATTAAGTTCAGCTGAAGTGAGACAAATGTTTCTAGATTTTTTTAAAGAGAAAGGACATGCAATCGAGCCAAGTGCACCTTTGGTTCCTCATGAAGATCCGTCATTATTGTGGATTAACAGTGGGGTAGCAACGTTGAAAAAATATTTTGACGGTCGAGTAATCCCGGAAAACCCTAGGATTGCAAATGCGCAAAAGTCTATTCGTACGAATGATATTGAAAACGTAGGGAAAACAGCACGTCATCACACGTTTTTTGAAATGTTAGGGAACTTCTCTATTGGCGAGTATTTTAAAAAAGAAGCAATTCATTGGGGCTGGGAGTTTTTAACGAGCGATAAATGGATTGGATTTGATCCGGAGAAGTTAGCTGTAACGATCTATCCTGATGATGATGAAGCCTTTAAAATTTGGCACGAGGAAATAGGCTTGCCTGAGGAAAGAATCATTCGTTTAGAAGAAAACTTCTGGGATATAGGAGAGGGACCTTGTGGACCGAATACAGAAATTTTCTATGATCGTGGAGAAGCGTATGGGAATGACCCTAATGATCCTGAAATGTTTCCTGGTGGAGAAAATGAGCGTCATTTAGAAATATGGAATCTTGTATTTTCTCAATTTAACCACAATCCAGATGGTAGCTATACACCTCTTCCAAAGAAAAACATTGATACGGGTATGGGATTAGAACGTATGGTGTCTGTGATTCAAGATGCAAAAACAAACTTTGATACGGATTTATTTTTACCAATCATCGGTCAAACGGAGGAAATTGCAGGGCTGCCTTACGGTGAGTCAACGGAGTTTGATACAGCTTTTAAAGTGATTGCGGACCATATTAGAACCGTTTCATTCGCTGTTTCCGACGGAGCACTACCTTCGAATGAAGGCAGAGGATACGTTTTACGCCGTCTTTTAAGAAGAGCGGTTCGTTATGCAAAGCAACTGTCCATTCATGAACCTTTTATGTACAAGTTAGTTCCTACAGTTGGTGAAATCATGGAGGCATTTTATCCGGAAGTCAAAGATAAAGAAGCGTTTATTCAAAAAGTTATTCGAACGGAAGAGGAAAGATTTCATGAAACATTAAATGATGGGCTCTCCATGTTGAACAAACTTATTGATAAAGCAAAGGATGAAGGCAAGAAAACAATTTCAGGGACAGATGGTTTTAAGTTATATGACACGTATGGTTTTCCTGTAGACTTAACAGAAGAATATGTAGAAGAAGCAGGACTTGAATTGGATCGCACTGGTTTTGAAGAGGAAATGACAAAACAACGTGATAGAGCGAGAGCAGCTAGACAAGACTCGGGCTCGATGCAACTTCAAGATGAAGTACTTGGAAAGATTACGGAAGCCAGTGAGTTCAAGGGATACGATAAACTTGAAACAGACTCGAAGATAGTAGCAATTGTAAAAGACAAACAAATGGTTGATCTCGTTGACAAAGGGAAAACGGTGCAAATTGTCCTTGATCAAACTCCTTTTTATGCGGAGAGCGGTGGACAAATTGCGGACCAGGGTACCTTGCAAAACGAAGATGTTCAGTTACTTGTGAAGGATGTACAAAAAGCACCTAACGGCCAAAATCTTCATACAGTATTTGTTTCTTCAGGAACACTCAAAACGGGAATGAGTTTGCAATCTCAAGTTGATGACATAACAAGAAAAGGGATTGTAAAAAATCATACAGCTACTCATTTACTTCATCAAGCATTGAAGGATACTTTGGGGGAGCATGTGAATCAAGCGGGATCACTTGTAAATGACGATCGACTTCGGTTTGATTTTTCTCATTTTGGTCCATTATCTGATGAAGAGATAGAGAAAGTGGAAGAGGAAGTTAATAAAAAGGTATGGGATGCCATTTCTGTGGAAACGATGAACAAATCATTGGCAGAAGCTAAAGAAATGGGTGCAATGGCACTTTTCGGCGAGAAGTATGGTAACGAAGTACGTGTCGTTCAGGTAGGTGATTACAGCTTGGAACTATGTGGAGGCTGTCACGTAAATAACACAGCAGAAATTGGGTTATTTAAAATAACTACCGAGGCAGGAATAGGCGCTGGTGTGCGTCGAATTGAAGCAGTGACCGGTAAAAAGGCTTATGAATTCATGGATAGTCAAGTTGATACGTTGCGAGAAACGGCTGGATTATTAAAGACCACGATCAATGATGTACCTTATCGTATCAGTCAGCTGCAAAAACAATTGAAAGAGAAAGAAAAAGAAAATGAATCCTTGTCTGCTAAATTAGGTCAACTGCAAGCAGGAAGTTTACTTGATGATGTTATTGATGTAGAAGATGTAAAAGTATTAGTGAAGCAAGTAAATGCATCGGATATGAATAATTTGAGAAAACTTGTTGATTCATTGAAGGATAAATTAGAATCAGGTATTATTGTACTTGCTTCAGTTAATGATGATAAAGTAAATATTGTTGCAAGTGTCTCGAAAGATTTAATACAAAAGGGACATCATGCTGGAAATATTGTTAAAGAAGTTGCAGCGAAATGTGGCGGAGGCGGCGGTGGAAGACCGGATATGGCTCAAGCGGGCGGTAAAAACCCTGCCAAAGTAGAAGAAGCTCTAAAATTAGTTCCTGGTTTAGTAAATAGGAATGTCTAATTGAATTATTTTCGTGTACAATAGGAGACAAGTATGAAAGAAATTTTTATATTGAATATGGAAAGTGTTAAAAAAGAATGTTATCCCGTTTTACGACAAAAACGGTGTTTAACCTTTTCTTTCAAATATAGAAGAGAGGTGTGTGTCACATGAGTTCAATGGATAATACAATGAAATTTAATTTCAACGACGATTCTATAGATGAAGACGCAAAAGAAGTTTTGTTAAAAGTCTATTCCTCTCTGGAAGACAAAGGCTACAACCCCATTAATCAAATCGTCGGGTATCTGTTGTCAGGGGATCCTGCCTATATCCCTCGTCATAATGATGCAAGAACACTCATTCGGAAAATAGAACGTGATGAATTAATTGAGGAGCTTGTTCGCTCTTATTTAGCTCAGCATCAAAAGGAGAAATAATGAAAGTAATAGGATTAGATGTGGGAACTAGAACGATTGGTGTCGCTATTAGTGATGCATTCGGATGGACCGCCCAAGGAGTTGAAACAATCAGGCGAAAGGAAGGATATCCTGAGCCGGATATGGAAAGAATAGAAGAGTTAATAAAAGAAAATGAGGTTACAAAAATTGTTGTGGGTTTACCTAAAAACATGAATGGGACAATTGGTCCCAGCGGCGAAATGTGTCAGGTTTTTGCAAAAGACATAGAGGCGCGTACTGGTTTACCAGTTGATTTTTGGGATGAGCGTTTAACAACCGTAGCAGCAGAAAGAATGCTTGTTAGCGCTGATGTAAGTAGAAAGAAACGAAAAAAAGTAATTGATAAAATGGCTGCAGTCATGATCCTTCAAGGATACTTAGATCGCCAGTCTTAAAGAGGAGGTCATACAATGACAGATTTAAACATAAACCATGGCAGTGATGAGGATCGAATTATCATACCTGACGAAAATGGTGATGAGCACTTGTTTCAAGTCCTTTTTACATTTGATGTGGATGCTTCAGGTAATTCTTATATGGTTCTAGCGCCAGAAGGTTCAGATGAAAACGAAAATGATGAGGATGAAGTTGAAGTTCATGCTTTCCGGTATGAAGAACCAGAAGGAGAAGAACTTGCTCTATTTCCAATTGAAACAGACGAAGAGTGGGAAATGGTTGAAGAACTCTTGAACACTTTTTCTGAAGAAGAAGATGAAGAGGAAGAAGAGGAAGAAGAAAACTAAGAATTGTTTTAATAAAACTGCCGGCCTCAAACCGGTAGTTTTTTTTCGTATTTAATATGAGTTAGGGACTATACTATTACGAAAATAGCCTTTCTAAAAGTTCTCGTTTGGAAAAATATTCAAAGTTTATTTCATAAAAAAACGACTTTCTTTTTACAGATTGTCGAAATTATTTTAAGATGTAGTATAATGAGAAAGGTGAAAGGGGGATGAAAGATGGCAGATGATCATTCAAAAAAACTAGCTAAACAAGAATTGAAAGAAAAGCATAGAAAGAAAATGGAAGAGAAGAAAAAAGAAGCAAGTATGGTGAGGAAAATAGTACTTATTCTTTTTCTTATAACTATTATTGCAGTGGGTGCTGTAGGTTTTGGATCTTATCGTTATGTAATAGGCGCAATAGGTCCAACTGATGAAAATGATGAAGAAGAAATTGGCGTAACGATTCCGATTGGATCGACACCGGATTCAATTGGTGAAATTCTCGAAGAAAAAGACCTCATATCAAGTTCTACTGTATTTAAGTATTACATTCGATTTCAAAATGAGTCTGGCTTTCAAGCCGGGGACTATCTCTTGAGTAGATCAATGGGTATGGATGAAATCATTGAAGATCTAAAAGATGGTAAAGTATATGAAGATTATGCAACTTCATTTACAATTCCAGAAGGATTGTGGCTAGAAGATATCTTTGCAAAAGTTGCCGAAGAAACAAATGTTAAGGTAGAAGAGTTGGAGGAACTTGCGCAAGATGAACAGTACTTAGGTGAACTTATCGAACGATATGATATTCTTACAGAAGATATTCTTTCGGAAGATATTCGAGAACCACTTGAAGGATACTTGTTTCCAGCTCGGTACGACTTTGTAGATGAAGAGGTGACAGCAACTCAAGTGATAGAATCAATGTTAGATCGAATGACTGGAGTTATGGAGGAGCAAGGTATTATTGCTTTAGAAAACGTTTCTTTCCATGAACTTCTTACAAAAGCATCTATTATCGAAGGTGAAGCTAGTACAGATGAGGAACGTTATACTATTTCCGGGGTTATTGCTAACCGTCTGAATGTTGACATGCCTTTACAGATGGACCCAACTGTAGCCTACGCTCATGGAGAGCATTTGGAACGAACTTTAAATGAAGACTTGGAAATTGAATCACCTTATAATACGTATAACCGAAATGGTCTTCCGATTGGTCCTATAAATAATCCAGGCGCGAATTCGATTATTGCAGCAATGGAGCCTGAAATTCACCAGTATCTTTATTTCTATCATTCTCCTGATGGGGAAGTATATTTCACAGAAAACTATAGTGATCATACAGAGATTGTAAATGAATACCAGTAAGGGATTTTTTATATTAAAATTAGTGAATGAATGATCCCACTATTGTGAGTTATTGGAAGAGGATGTTTAGTCGCATTCTCTTTCTTTTTATGGTAAAATATATCGGTCAAAAAGAATATAAAGATAATGTTTGTAAAAAGCACCTAAAGGAGGCGCTTTTTTTATGGAAATAGGCGCTAAGACAAAGACATACATTAAAAGCATTGTTCCAGATAAATCAACGTTTATTAAAGATATCGAGGCATATGCTTCGCTTCATAACGTTCCAATCATGGAAACGGATGGAATGGATACACTTTTACAATTTTTGAGAATTCAGCAACCAAAACGAATACTGGAAATAGGGACTGCAATAGGATATTCAGCTATCAGAATGATGGAAGCAGTTCCGAATTGTCATGTTGTTTCGATTGAGAGAGACGAAGAGAGAGCAAAGACAGCAATAGAAAACATACACCGGGCAACTATGGAGACGAGGTTTGAACTTATTCAAGGAGATGCCTTGGAGGTGACAGAAGCTGTCCAAGACCTAGCCCCTTTTGACGTTTTATTTATCGATGCTGCAAAAGGACAATATGAACGATTTTTCTCATTATATGAACCGATGGTAAAAGTGAATGGCGTTATTTTTTCAGATAATGTCCTTTTTAAAGGCATGGTGTCAAATGAGAAGCAGGCCGAAACGAGAAGGGTTCGGTCGCTTGTGGGCAAGATCCAAGCTTACAATGAAAATTTAATGAATCATGACAGATTTGTGTCTACGATCCTGCCTGTTGGCGATGGATTAATGGTAAGTAAAAAATTACATAGTTCTTCAGAAACAAGGCAGGTGAAGAAAGATTGAAGAAACCGGAGTTGTTAGTTACACCAGCAAACGTGACGGAAGTAGAAGGATTAGTGGATGCAGGGGCAACTGCTGTTATGGTAGGGGAAGAAGAATATGGTATAAGATTGGCCGGGGAATTTAATCGTGACGATATCGAAAATGCATTAAAGATTGCCCATCAAAGGGGTGCCAAGGTATATGTAGCGATGAATGCCTTATTTCATAATGAATCGCTTCCTAAATTGCCTGATTACATCCAATTTCTTTCAAAAATAGGTGTGGATGCAATTGTGTTTGGAGATCCAGCAGTTCTTATGAGTGTGCGTGAACACGCGCCTGAAATAAAACTGCATTGGAATACGGAAACAACGGCTACGAATTGGTACAGTGCGAATTATTGGGGGAGAAAAGGGTCGACAAGAGCAGTACTTGCACGTGAATTGAATATGGATTCTATTGTGGAAATCAAAGAAAAGGCAGAAGTTGATATTGAAGTTCAAGTTCATGGTATGTCATGTATGTTTCAATCGAAACGGTTACTTTTAGGTAATTATATGACTTTTCAAGGAAAAGATTTGCAGATTTCCGGAAGAGGAAAAGATCAGAATTTGATTCTTCATGACCCTGAAAGAAAAGCAAAGTATCCCATTTGGGAAGATAAAAATGGTACTCATGTCATGAGTCCAAAGGATATGTGTATGATAGATGAATTAGAAGAATTGTTCGAAGCGGGTGTAGATTCCTTTAAAATAGAAGGAATTCAAAAAGACTACTCGTATATGAGACAGGTAACGTCTCTCTACCGAGAAGCAATTGATCTTTATTTTTTACACCCAGATAAATATAATGGTCAAAAAGAGAACCTCTTTACCGAATTGAAGAGAATTCAACCTTCCAATAGAGATTTAGATACAGGCTTCTTTTTCAAAGAAACGGTATATTAACCTGAGATGTTAACAAAGGGGAGAACGCAAATGATGCAAGCCTCAACCCAGGTCTCGACAGACGTGAAGCGAGTGATTACGAAGAAACCTGAACTATTAGCACCGGCTGGAAGTTTGGAAAAACTTAAAATAGCTGTTCATTATGGAGCGGATGCAGTGTTTATCGGTGGAAGAGATTTTGGACTCCGCTCGAATGCAGACAATTTTTCTTCGGAAGAGATGGCAGAAGGTGTTCAGTTCGCTAAAAAATATGGAGCACATATTTATGTAACTACTAATATTTTTGCCCATAATGAAAATATGTATGGTCTGGAAGAATATTTGATTGACTTAGAAAGAGTGGGGATACGTGGTATTATAGTTGCGGACCCTCTTATTATTGAGACTTGTAAAAAAGTTGCTCCTACTTTAGAAGTACATTTGTCTACTCAGCAATCCCTTTCGAACTGGCAAGCGGAGAAGTTTTGGAAACAAGAAGGCCTAGACAGAGTTGTTCTGGCAAGAGAAGTTGGACTTCAAGAAATGTTAGAAATGAAGAAAAATGTTGATATTGAAATAGAAACGTTTATCCATGGCGCAATGTGTGTCTCGTACTCAGGCAGATGCGTGCTTAGTAACCACATGACAGCACGAGATTCTAATCGTGGGGTGCTGTCAATCCTGTCGCTGGGACTACTTCTTGTACGCGGAGAAGCATGATAAAGGGCAAGAACAATTGGAAACGAAACTGTTTAATGAGGACGATGCACCTTTCGCAATGTCACCGAAAGACTTAAACTTGATTGAAGCAATTCCAAAGCTTGTTGACACTGGGATAAATAGTCTTAAAATTGAAGGCAGAATGAAATCCATCCATTATGTAGCAACAGTAGTGAGTGTTTACCGAAAAGTGATTGATGCTTATTGTGCTGATCCTGACCATTTTGTCATTGACCCCGAATGGATAAAAGAATTGGCTAAATGCGCGAATCGACCAACAGCCCCTGCATTTTTTGAGAACACGCCAGGGCACGAGGAGCAAATGTTTGGCAATCACAGTCAAAAGCCGAATGCCAACTTTGTAGGCCTAGTGATTGATTTTGATGAGGATACAAGTGTGGTAACATTGCAACAAAGAAATTATTTTAAACAAGGGGATGTTATTGAATTTTTCGGCCCTGAAATAAATAACTTCACACAAAGAATTGATACAATTTGGGATGAAAAAGGCAACGAAATAAAAGTTGCTAGACATCCGCTTCAAATTGTGAAGTTTAAATTAGACAACAAAGTATATCCTCAGAACATGATGAGAAAGGAAGCCTATCATGAGTAAAAAACCTGTGATAATTGGAGTGGCAGGAGGATCCGGTTCTGGAAAAACAACGGTTGCCAATGAAGTTTATTGTCAATTTCCGGAACAATCCATCCTGATGCTTGAACAGGATGCGTACTACAAGGATCAGAGTCACCTTCCTATGGAAGAACGGCTGAAAACCAATTACGATCATCCGCTTGCGTTTGACAATGATTTAATGTTAAAGCAACTGCAGCAGTTATTAAATCGAGAGTCGGTGGAAAAGCCAGTATACGATTACGCAAATCATACAAGGTCAAATGATATTATTCCAGTGTATTCTAGAGATGTCATTATCTTAGAAGGAATATTAATATTAGAAGATGAACGGTTGAGGGATATGATGGACATAAAACTCTTCGTAGATACAGATTCTGATATGCGTATCATTCGTCGGTTATTGAGGGATATTCAAGAAAGAGGAAGGACGATCGATTCAGTTATAGACCAATATACTTCGGTGGTTCGTCCGATGCATTTACAATTTATTGAACCTACGAAAAGATATGCTGACATTATCGTTCCTGAAGGCGGACATAATAAAGTCGCAATTGATTTAATGGTTGCTAAAATCAAAACAATTTTAGCGGAAAAGGCCATGATATAATTTTTTTGCTTGGCGAAAGCCAAACTTTTGTTTATACTATTCAGAAGAGCTAAATATTAGGGATGATGAACTACCAGTTTTAATTAAATATGTATACTAGACAGCGCTCTGACTGTTACAATGGAAAATCATTGTAAGTAAGTTGGGCGCTGACGTAATTATTAAGGTACATAGTAAAGGGAATTATTTAAACAAGGTAGGTTCTGATTAAAAGTAATTGGATTAGAAAGATGTTAATTGTATTTAATCTCGTTAGTTAAGTTGGTAATCCTTAATAACTATTAAGAAAAGAGCATATGTAAACGTTCTACATGTATATTTAAATGAGAAGCTAAATCTCTTGGATATCGATTCTTTTCAATAAGATAGCTCTTGTAAGCGTGACCTAGAAGTAATAACGATTTTTAAATAGTTTAAGGAGTGAATGGGACATGACAGATGATAAACATTATATGACCTTAGAAGGAAAAGCTAAATTAGAAAAAGAATTAGAATCATTAATATCGGAACGACGTAAAGAAGTCGTTGAACGAATAAAGGTTGCCCGAAGCTTTGGCGACCTTTCGGAAAACTCTGAATATGATTCTGCGAAAGAAGAACAAGCCTTTGTAGAAGGTAGAATAAAACAAATTGAAACGATGATTAGAAATGCGGAGATTATTGAGGAAGATACAAACAGTTCTGTTGTTTCATTAGGTAAAACTGTTACTTTCAAAGAACTACCTGATGGTGATGAAGAAATTTACACGATTGTCGGACGTGCTGAGGCAGATCCAATTGAGGGTAAAATTTCTAATGATTCACCAATGGCTAAAAGTTTATTTGGTAAGGGTATCGGTGATCAAGTTTCCGTGGCTACTCCGGGTGGAGATATAAAAGTCGAGATTACAAAAGTTCATTAAAGAAAGCATTGCCTTTTGGAAGAGCACGGAAGAAGTTTTAAGCTTCTTCCGTGCTCTTTTTTATATAGTATCAGAATTTATGTGTTGTCCTAACGTTCGTTTGCTCGAGGCGGTTTGAGGGACATCTACGGAAAGCGAGCGGTAATTCTTCCGAACAATCTACGATGATAAAGACTGCAATGCAGTTTTTCTTAAAGATGGCTGCTTTTAAAAGAAGAATATACCTTCTGATATTTCAGCTTTAGTCTGCTTTGAGTTTTACAATAAATAAGGTTTAAGAGACAATGATTTTGAATAATGATTTTATTTATATAAAGAAGTAACAAAAATACGCGAGCCCTAAGACCTAATCTAATAGTTACTTTTACATTTAGATTGGTAAATGGTTACAGATTGTTAAAAAATATTCAAATTACTGTACTTTACTCGAAATTACTTTGAATTTAATCTATAATATATATATTGTAAGAAGGAGGGATTCAAGCTAATGACAGAAAATAAAAATACTCCCCAACGTTCAGATATGAGAAAAAAGAAACGTATGAATTTTATATTAAACGGGTCTATAGGTGTTGTTGCTTTGTTAATCGTATTTATTGTCGCTACTATATTTTTTGGTGGAAATTCGGACGAGGCTGTAGTTTCTAATGAATCGATCGAGGAGACTAATCAATCAGATATAAATATTCCGGCAGAGGATGGTAATGAAGACGAAAATGATAGCAATAACTTAGCTAACGATGGAAATGTTGCTGTTAATAATGACAGTGTTAACGACAGTAATAGTAATAGTGAGAATGATAGTAATAGCAAGTCAGAAAACGAGGCAAACGAATCAAACAATGAAAAAGAAAGTAATGACAATTCTAACGACTTAGATGGTATAAATGTTGATAGTAATAACAACTCAGAAGAAGATGATGAAGAGTGGAGCCCTATTGGAACAGAACAGGATGAACTCTCATTAGTTTTCGATTCAGGTCATGTAAATAGGGAAGAGATGGACAAAGCTTTGCAATATGCTACTGGTTTAAAAGATAATAACATGGAAGTTTGGCGAATCGAAAATGGTGGAGACTCAAAGACAGCTGTGGGTTTTGTAAGCACCTATGATGGTCGGCACACACCTTATAAAGTAACCCTTTCATGGGTAGAAGGAGAAGGCTGGAAACCTGTGTCTGTTGAAGAGCAACAATCCAATCCATATATAAGTGGATAAAACAAAAACACTGGCTATTTGTTGCCAGTGTTTTCTTTCAGTTGCTTAAAATGAACGGTTGCCGTATAAATCTTTTTACCGTTAATAGGATTAAATGCTAATTGATGAGAAACATGATGGACTTCCAATAAAATTGCTTGGTTTTCATTAATTTTATTTTCGATTTTTCTTTCTAAATCCATCAAACTGGATGTTTCAAATATTTCGACTTTATCTCGCAATGCGTTGGATTGTATGATCAATTTAATCTTCCCTCCCTGTCGTATTTTATTGTACCATGTGGTCATAGAGTAATCACAATTAAAAAGGGAATGACTAACGTTATAAAAAAACCTTGTTGCAAAAGAAGAGATTAGCTATGATAGAAAAGGTGACATTAGATGAGAGGATAGGATAGAACATGCGTATAGGAATTATCGGAGCAATGGAAGAAGAGGTAGAATTATTAAAGTCTAAGATGAGTCTGTTGGAAGAGAATGTGATTGCAGGCTGTGAATTTTATTTAGGAAAGTTAGAAGGGATGGAAGTTATTTTATCCAAGTCTGGAATCGGTAAGGTCAATGCAGCGGTAAGCGCTACATTGATGAACCAGCTTTACTATCCAGATTATATTATTAATACAGGATCTGCTGGTGGCTTCCATCACGACCTTGCCGTAGGGGATATCGTTATTTCTACTGAGGTACGCTATAATGATGTTGATGCTACGGTGTTTGGGTATGAATTTGGCCAAGTCCCTTTAATGCCTGCTTTATATCGACCAGATAACGGCTTAATAGACATAGCAGAAGATTGTGCGAAAGAAGTAGGCATACATTCTGTGAAAGGGCTGATTATTTCAGGAGATTCGTTTATGAGTGATCCAAAGCGTGTAGAAGAAGTTCGAAGTAAGTTTAATGACCCATACTGTTCTGAAATGGAAGCTGCTGCTATCGCTCAAGTATGTCATCAATTCCAATGCCCATTTGTGATCATTCGATCTTTATCAGATATCGCTGGAAAGGATGCAAAACATTCATACGACGAGTTTCTAGAAAAAGCTTCTGTTCATTCTGCAAAGCTCGTGCTTTTAATGCTCGGAGAATTAAGAAGAAAAAAGCATAATCATTAATTAATGGACACTGATAAGATTATTTATTAGTGCCTTGAACGATGTTTTCACGTTTCAATACAAGATGGATAGAAAGGAAAACATTGCTATGCTCACGCTGTACTCCCTCATGTTATACTATTTTTAGCGAGAATCTATGACTATGAATATATATCATTGAGGTGATTATAGTGAGTGATACTAAGTTACAAATGTTGAAAGATAAGATAAATGATTATCGAAGATTTGCGTTTATTACAATTGCTCTTACAGCATTTTTGGTGCTTGGTACAGTTCTGCCAAATGAGACAGTTCACACTAGTCATCAAAGTGGATTACTCATTACGATTGGTGTCATGCTGGTAATGGCGGTTTTCTTTCATAGAACGTCTATAAGAGCTCAGAGATTGCTAGCTGAAGAAGAATAAAAGAGCCAATTAATAATATAAAAAAGAGATCGCATTCACTTTTAAAGTGGACAGCGTTCTTTTTTTGTTAAACTGAGGGGATCGAATCCGCTCTAAGAGGCTCACGGATTATCAACGGAAAGGGAGCTGTAATTTTTTCGAACGCCTTCTATGATAACCAAGCAGCAAAATAAATACAAAAGACGCCAAGTACTTTTTTATATCCGCGTTAACAATAAATAAGACTTATCCTTTAGAAGCCTTTCTTAATTCCTCTAATGCATGGCTTAAGATCGTAGCTGTAAGTCCCCAAATGACGTGGCCTTCGTATTCATAAAATTTTTCGTTTATAACTGTGGTCCGCCAGTTATAATTTTCCCCGTTAGGAATTAGATGATAAGGGAAATCTTCCGAAGGTGAAACCTGTAAATGAATGGGGTGTTCTTTAGGAGTCATTTTCATCATTTGAGAAACTGGTGCGAAAAAAATGTCCTCAACTTCGTCTGGGTTTAGGTGAAATTTTGTTTGGGATGCAAGAGTTCCAATAAAAGGATATAGTGCAAAATGAAAAGGTGTAATCATATAATCAAGTTCACCAAGTAATTCAATCTGATCCATATCAACGCCTAATTCCTCTTGTAACTCACGGATGGCAGCATCCTTTGTAGAAAGGTCTGTTTCATCTACTTTTCCCCCAGGAAAGGATATTTCACCAGGTTGTTTAATAAATTTTGAGCGTACTTGAAAAACAAAATGATATTCTCCATTTTGCTCAATAATTGGAACGAAAATTGCAAACCGAGCAAAGTTATTTATCCCCATAATCTCTGCTTTTTTGTGTTGGAAATAGTTCTTCATTAAAGATGACAGTTGATCCATGACGTAATTTCCTCCCGCTAAAGATACTTAAACTAATAGTAACAGATTACCAGTTTAAATACATAAGGTTGAAATATGTTTCAGAAAATTTATAAAATAAGCTTTGCGAAAGCGTTTTATTTGGTATAATGAATGCAACCAAATAGGCGGAGGTGTTGTGCATGTTATTAAAAGTGAAAAAACCGATTTTTGCTGAATCAGCAAGCTTTTTTGTGAACAAAGCTAGTCAATACGAAGGAAAAGTTTTGATAAAAAAGGACCATTGGGTAATTGATGCTAAAAGTTTACTTGGAATTTTGGCACTTTCCTTACAACCAGGTCAGGAAATTGAACTCGACTTTGAGGGTGAGATTGACGAAATCTTTGTTTCAGAAATAGTGGAAGCAGGATTATTTGAGAGATAAACAGTAGTAAAAGCTGAACCGGTAATAACCGGTTCAGCTTTTTTATATAGTAAGAAAGTATCAATGATGAATCGCATTCAAGCAAACCAACAGCAATCGATGGTCTTAAAATTATTGGACTCTAAATAAGTTCACTTTAAACAACCATGTTTTAAAAAATAACATACGGGAATTTTACTAATAAATACTTTTTAGAAAGGGGTACTTTCATGTATTTACATTACGACTGGCTAACATCTTACACCGTTTTTGGATCAGATGGAGAAATTGGTGAGGTATCAGACTGTTACTTTGACGAGGATGATTGGACAATTCGCTATTTGGTTGTAAAAACAGGAGTAACATTTTTATCGGAAAAAAGGTTTGTATCGCCGCTATCAATCGCTAAAATTGATCATAAAGAGGAAGTCATTAGGGTGAACATATCTAAAGAAGAAACCGAGAAATCACCTGATCCGGGAGATGAGCCTGTTTCGAGAAGATATGAAGAAGAATTTAATAACTATTACCGATTGAGTCCTTACTGGATTGGCAATGGAGTTTGGGGCCTTGCTACCATGACGGATAGGGATTTAGGAAGTCCGGAAGTTTCTGCAGAAGCAGATCTGGCTCAGAATGAGAATTACTCTGTCCATAAGGCTAAGAATGTCATGGGGTATAATTTATCAGTGAAAAATGATGTGTTTGGAAAAGTCGATAATTTTCTTATCGATGAAAAAACATTTGAGATCAAATATTTTATCGTTGATACGAAAAAATGGCTTCCTGGCGGAAAAAAAGTATTAATATCTACTAAATGGATAGATGATGTAGAATGGTCGGTATCACAAATTTCGATTAGTGTTACACGTGAGCAAATTGAAGAAGCTCCGGAGTATTTAAAAGATATGGAGTTGTCAGATAATAAAGAGCAAGAATTATGGATGCACTATCAAAAGAGTACGTAATTAATTATTTGAAGTTTAGTTTTAATTTTAATGTATTCCAGCTACAGAAGATGTAGCTGGAATTTTTTTGTGGATATAACTGTATTAATTATAGGGTGGATCGAAGCAGAAGTAGAGAATGTTCCAGCTGTTTTTGTTGAGACAACGTTGGACCAAAGATATATGGAAACAGTAGCAGAGAACGCTGGAGTATAAATTGCAGGAGAGGTATATACGGATGCAGTGGGCGGAGAAGGTTCCAATGCGGAAACATACTTAGATATGATGCGTCATAACGCAAATATTTTCGTGAACGGTTTGGGAGACTAAACAGGATAGATTTCTTGTTTTTTACCTGGAAGATTGATATTATGTGATTAATGTACAATCAATTGTGAGGTGGAAATATGAAAATTACAAATGAAGCAAAGGTATTTATTGAAAAAACTTTAAAAGAACATGACGTATCGAGCATTAAAGTATTTGTTGCCGGAATAGGTTGAGGTGGTCCCCAATTGGGATTGGCTCTGGATGAGGCAACAGAAAATGATGTAGTAGAAGAAATAAATGGCATTAAAGTGGCGATTGATAAGACGATTCATAGCCAAACTGAAAATATGACGCTAGAGTATCAAGAAACCGATGAAGGTGCAGGATTAACAATTACAGGTAATGAAAGTGACTGTTGTTAAATAAAGTTAAGAAATATAGCACAAATGAGACTTTTCCCTAATATAATTAGAGAAAAGTCTTTTTTAATTCATACAGGTACATGCCGTTCCGGTTATCGAATAATTGCATGAGATACAGATAGGAGGGAGTTAACTTAATTTTATCTCCCTCTCAATAAACTTGAATAACCTGCTAGATAAAGGAGGCTAAAAAATGGCTAAAATATTTCTTGATCCAGGGCACGGAGGTAATGATACTGGAGGAACAGGAAACGGTTTATTAGAAAAAAATCTCGTTTTAGATATTGCCGAACGGATACAGAGACAGTTGACGGCCTATAGTGATGCGGAGGTTCAATTAAGCAGAGAATCAGATGTTTTTCTCTCTCTAAGCGAGCGGACAACAATTGCGAACAATTGGGGAGCGGATATATTTGTTTCGATTCATGTAAATGCAGGTGGGCAAACTGGTTTTGAATCATATATTTGGAATGGAAATGTATCGTCAGTGACTCAATCCTATCAAGATATTATTCACGCGGCAATCATGAACCAAATTGGTGGAATTGATCGTGGAAAAAAACGAGCAAATTTCGCAGTATTAAGGACTCACAGATGCCTGCAATTTTGACAGAGAACCTCTTTATTGATCAGGTAGAAGATGCAGCAAAATTAAAAAGTAACCAATTTTTAGAGCGTGTTGCTCAAGGTCATACGAATGGGATAGCGGAGGTGTTTGGATGGGAACAAGGTAGTTCGGGAGCACCACCAGAACCGACACCTGACCCAACACCACAAACGCCGACAGGAACGATATCAACTATACAGTCTACTTTGAATAGTCGGTATGGATTAAATATTGCCGTTGACAATATTTTTGGACCTGAGACTAAACAAGCGCTTATTTTAGGATTGCAAACAGAACTAAATACGCAATTTAACGCAGGTTTAGCTGTAGATGGTATTTGGGGTCCGCAGACTCGAGGTGGCATTGTAAACGTACAGAGAGGGGCCGAAGGGAATATTACATGGATTCTTCAGGCAATACTTCATATCAGGGGACATTCCCCAGAGTATATTGATGGCATATTCGGTCCTTTAACCGAGGCGGCTGTAAGAAGCTTTCAAAGAGATGCAGGTATAATTGTTGATGGAATTGCGGGAGTACAGACATTCACTAGTTTATTCGGTTAAAATGTTCTATGTAGACAAAAGTTTTCTGAGATCAAGGGATTTTTCCCCTTGATCTTTTTAATATGAATGTATAAAATTCGTGGTTTTAGAGATTGAAACAACAATCTTAGAGAAGTAAACTTTGAGTGGAAAAAAAGTAATGTTTGTCATAGGAATGCAAACAGATTATCATAGAGATATATAAACTTTGTATTACAAAGGAGAGTTATGATGAATATAAATGTGTTGAAATGTCATGGTTCAGGAAATGACTTTATTATCATCGATGAAATGAATGGTAACTATAATTTTTCAGAAAATGATCGAATAATATTATCTAAATATTTAACAAAACGTGGTAGAAGCATTGGATCAGACGGGATATTATTCATTCAGGATAGTGATCGTGCCGATGCAAAAATGCGGATGTTCAACACAGATGGCTCTGAAGCTGAAATGTGTGGCAATGGTCTTCGCTGTGTAGCAAGATATGTCATAGATCTGCTAAATAATGAGCATATCGTTATTGAGACGATGAAGGCTGACCTGGAAGTAGAGAAGGTAGATGACATTTTTGAGGGTGTGCTTACATATGAGGTTGCTATTGAACCAGTATTCCTTCATCCTAAGACGCTTCCACTAAACGTCGATCAACCTCAACATGTTGATACTGTCATCAAGGGGTTAGATGATTCTTTATCATTTACTGCTTTAAGTGTACCTAACCCTCATATTGTTGCTGTAGTGGACGAGGTTTATCAGAAGCAAGTGCGTGAAATTGGCCAACGTGCTAATGAGAAAAAAGATATCTTTCCTAATGGTGTAAATGTGAGTTTTCTAAAAGATCTAGGGGACGCCAAAGTTTTTGTACAAACATTTGAACGTGGCGTAGGTTTAACGAATGCTTGCGGTACTGCCATGTCCGCTTCAAGTTTAGTCTCGTGCCTTCTGGGAATTAATAAATTCCATGAAGTTATTACAGTATTAAATCCTGGCGGAATGGTAGAATGTGTCGTTAATAAAGATGATGAAAAAGGTTATACTGTTCGCCTCAGAGGAAATGCAACATTTGAATTTGAAGGAACGGTAGATTTTGATTTTTCAGAGCCTGAAAAAGCGGAATTAGTAGAACAGCATGTTTTTGAAGATGAAATAGCTCTGTATGATAAGTTAGCACAACAAGCTAAAAACATGGCTTGATACGATACATGGATCGGATTAAATTAGAAAAACTAGCCTGAGGATGCCTCGGCTAGTTTTTTTACGTATTGGATAAAATAGATACACTGCTTACAATGTAGATAATTCTTTATTTTCAGCTTCTTCTTGCACTTCCATATGTTTTCCTCCCCAAATCATCATGTCATTTAAAAGTGACTCTAATTCTGCACCGTATTCTGTTAATGTATATTCCACTCGTGGTGGAACTTCTGGATAAGATGTTCTCTCAATCAATCCATCGCGCTCCAATTCTTTTAATTGTTTTATTAATGTTTGATGATTGACATTGGGTAAACTCGCTTTAATCTCACTAAAGCGCAAAGTTTTCCCGACCAGTACTAATAGAATAATAGCTTTCCATTTACCACAGACAATTTCAAGGGTTGTTGTTATTGCTTTTATTTGTTTGATTTCCATTAGATGAATCCTCCTTAGTATAATGAAATATACTTCTTACATTTATGGTTTTACTATGTAAAACTAGTATATAGAGACTTAAAAACTATCAACGCTATGTATGAAGGAGATCTTGAATTAAATGAAACGGGATAGAGAGTTGCTGACACAAAAAATTATTGATCACGTATTGGAAAATGAACAGGAACTTATTAATAAGGTCATGGGTAAAGGAGAAATACAGGGTCACCATGATGTAAAAGAACTAAGAGACATTTTTACACATTTTCTCCATAGGTTTCACGACAGGCTCAAGACAGCCCAACTAGATGATCATTCCCCACAAACATTTCTAACGAATAACACAACATTTAGTTCACTTGAAAACAGAGTTTCCGTTATTGCATTAATTGAAGGGCTTTATGAAATTTCAAAATCAATATGGACAATGTTCCAAGCGGAAGCCCGGGAACAATTTGGATTGTCTTCTGATGAGTTATTACATGTGCATGATTTACTTAATAAGGAAATAAAAATAGTAATAAAAGAAATTTTAAACACACATGTTGATTCAACCAAAGAAAGAGAAGCGCAATTTAACGAAAAATTAAACGAGTTATCGGTTCCAATTATACTTGACTAGCAAAATTGCTGTCTGTCCTCTTATAGGAACAATCGATGAGAAACGAGGGCAGTTGCTCATGGTACAAACGCTAAACGTTTGTAAAGAGCGTAAACTATCCAAGCTTATTTTTGACATGTCAGGTGTACCTGATATAGATGATATTGTGGCTTCTTACATTAACTCTGTGATTCAATCACTCAGTCTTATTGGTGTTCATATTACCCTGACCGGGGTTCGCTCAAACATTGCCATGACAGTCGTACAGCAAGGTATTAATTTTCAACATGTCCATATTGCACCAAATGTACCTCAAGCACTTGAAGGCTATGGATTGAAGCTTAAGGAAACAAAAATAAGAGGAAGTAATTTATAGGGTGGCAGAGGAAAGTTATGCAGGAACAGCACCAAAAAAGAAAAACTTAAAAAGACGCAAGTCCCTGTAGAGTAAGTTCAGGGGCTTGCGCCTTCTATCTTATGTATTGGAAATAAATGGGGGGGGGCTGACCCCAATAAATTCACTATTTTTTTGTGGCGGGTGGTAAGGGGAACTCTGTTCTTTCCTCAAGCATTTCTTTTCTCTTCTGAGGATCAGGCTCAATTTTCTGTAATTCCGTCCTGATGTGATGCAATTCTTCTAGATAAGCATTGTATTCTAGACCAAATGTATCGGACAAGTATTCACGAATTTTTCTTGCTAAGATAGGGCTTTTACCAGAAGTTGTTACACTAATTTTAAGTGCTCCCCTATCGACTACAGCTGGAAAGTAGAAGCTGCTTAATTGGGGGTTATCAACGATATTAATTAAAGAAACATAGGGGAACAACCGATTTGATAGTTGCTCATTCAGAGGATGGGAATTGGTAGCCATTACAATTAACAGAAACGACCGCCAATTAATATTCAAACGGCGGCAATACTCCTCTGAAATATCCTCTACGGCTAACGATGTTTTAATAATCTTTATTTGACTTCGTAGAGATTCTAAACCCTCCGTAATAAGAGGACTGATAACTGTTACAAGCGCCTTTTCTTTTAGTAAATAGGCAACTTTTCTTTCGGCGATAATTCCCCCGCCGACTACCAGGACAGGTTTACGATAGAGCTGAAGGATAAACGGACTACTCATTGAAAACCTCTCCTTTTGCTGAATGTACTGTGCTCACATGATTACAATGCTGTAGTAATTTTGTCCTCTATCCATTTAGAAACTAATGGATGAGGGAGATACGTTTTAGCATCCCATTTATAGGATAACCCATCAAGTCTTGTCGGTATAACTTTCTTTGTGAAGTATCCTTCACTTAAAAACAAAGGCACGACTATCAACGTGTGACCATTTGAAGCAGCCTCTTTTGCCCGTTCTTCTAAATTGTCCGGGTGCAATGTTCCGTGGGTGACTTGATGAAAAGGTACCTGATGAGCAACAGTCTGCTTAATGTCTTCAAGCATCTTTTCCCACCGCTGATGGAATGATGGCACATCACTACCATGAGCGACAAAAAGTAAAACTTCCTTTTCAGGATACTCAGACAACGAGTTTACTCTTTCCATAATAATGTCGAGAACGAGTGGATGAGTGTCCATTGGATGAACCCAAATAATATTAGCTGAAGTCGAGATAGGCTTCAAATCCGTCTCAATAACGGGTGTGTTAATTTGACCCAGTGCATACTTAATTTCTTCGATATGAGTGCTTGCCGAGGAAACAAACAAAGGGATAGATAGAATGGTATCGACGCCCTGCTTTTCCAAGGTTCGTATCCCTTGTTCAATCGATCTTTCCTCAGAAAATTCCAAGTATCCTACAGTAATTGGCAGTGCTGTATCCACTAGTTGAATGGCTTCGTCGACCACTTTAACCCAGCTAGGATTACTTGAACCGTGAACGATAACTAAAACGCCAGCATTGTTCGAATTCATCTAGTAAACACCTCCTTCAAATATTTCAGGATTCATTAAAATGAGAAGAGTGATCTAATTTTTCTTCAAACCACGCTAATTTCTCACGAAGCCTTACAACTTCTCCTACGATAATGATTGCAGGGGATTTAAATTTCTGTTTATTCACTTTTTCTGCAATCGTCAGAAGTTCCCCTGTTAAAGTCTCTTGAGTTGGATAAGTTCCCCAGCGCACGAGTGCAACAGGTGTGGTTGGAGAGAGCCCATGGAGCAGTAAATTGTCTTGAATGATTTTAATTTGACTGACTCCCATATAGAAAACAAGCGTGTCTACGCTTGTCGCTAAGCTTTTCCAATTAATTTCGTCCGTTTTCCCATTTTTCCGTTGATGACCAGTGACAATGGCAAACGAGGTGCTCAATTCACGATGAGTCAGAGGGATACCCGCATAGGCTGGTGCTGCAATCCCGGAAGTAATTCCCGGGACAATTTCAAAGTGGATGCCGTTTTCTCGGCACGCAATGGCTTCTTCACTAACTCTGCCGAAAATTGCCGGATCTCCACCTTTTAATCGGACCACTTTTTTGCCTTGCAAACCATGGAAAACAAGGATCTCATTAATCTCCTCTTGCTTAGTAGAAGGACCTGTAGGAGACTTCCCACACAAAATTAATTCGACACCGGTTTTACCGTGCTTTAAAATTTCTTTATTCACTAAACGGTCATAGACAATAACGTCAGCTTCTTGCAAAAGTTCTGCACCTCGAAGAGTCAACAGCTTTGGGTCACCAGGACCTGCACCAACCAAGTAGACTTCACCTTTGCTTGTGTTCACACTGTTTCCTCCGATTTCATGATTAAATAATTTGCTTTTTCTCTAGAAACGTTATTATTTGTTCTACTGAGGTATCGATAGAAGTTTCATCGGAAGAAATGACAAGTTCAGGACTTTCCGGTTCTTCATAGGGAGCGCTGATACCAGTGAATTCTGGAATTTCTCCATTTCTGGCTTTTTTGTACAATCCCTTAGGGTCACGGTTTTCACATTCCTCTAAGTTACATTTCACATACACTTCAATAAATTCTTCCTTAGAAACTAATTTTCTTGCGATCATTCGATCATCTCGGTACGGCGATACAAACGCAGTTAAAACGATGGTACCATTATCGACAAATAACTTGGAAACTTCTCCTATGCGTCGAATATTTTCTTGACGGTCTTCAGGGCTGAAACCGAGGTCTCCATTTAATCCGTGGCGAACATTGTCCCCATCTAACACATAACTACTTAGTTTTTTCTCGAATAATCGTTGATTTACAGCATTGGCGAGCGTGGACTTTCCAGATCCAGAAAGTCCAGTAAACCACAATACACAACTTTTATGCCCATTAAGCTGTGAACGGTCCTGTTTTGTTACAACAGAATCATGCCAGTGGATATTGTCAGCAAAAGGTTTTTGGCTCATACGCTTACTTTCATCCCTTCGATGAGTACTTTTACTACTTCTGGTCGACTAAACTCGGGCGGAGGTGTCTTACCATCACGTAAAAGCTCGCGTACTTTTGTACCTGAAAGGATGACTCTGTCCTCTTTACCATGAGGGCATGTTTTTGTTGAGGCCATATTTTCACATTTCTTACAAAAGAAACTATGTTCAAAAAAGAGGGGACTAATCCCTAACTCGTCTTCTGTAAACTGTTGAAAAATTTCTTGTGCTTCATACGTGCCATAATAGTCGCCTACACCAGCGTGGTCTCTTCCAACAATGAAATGTGTACAACCATAATTTTTACGAACTAAGGCGTGAAATATCGCTTCTCTCGGTCCTGCATATCTCATTGCCGCAGGGAACACAGCTAGGAAAACGCGCTCTTCCGGATAATAATTATCTAATAGAACATGATAACTTTTCATTCTCACATCAGCTGGAATGTCATCTGATTTAGTTTCTCCTACAAGGGGATTTAAAAACAAACCATCTACTGTTTCTAACGCTGTTTTTTGAATGTACTCATGAGCACGATGGACTGGATTTCTTGTTTGAAAACCGACAACTGTTTTCCAACCTTTATCTTGAAATGTCTTGCGAGTTTCTTTAGGTTCTAAATAATAAGTAGAAAACTGTTCTTTCTCATGTTTTTTCACTAATGTAATTGGACCAGCTAAATAAGTGTCGCCTCTTTTAAGGACGTTTTTGACACCGGGATGTTGGTCATCACTAGTTTTATAAACTTGAAATGTTTCCACTTCTTGATCGGGAGAATATATTTCTTCTAATTCCAAAACTCCGTACGTTACGCCTTCATACGTTAAACGGATTGATTCCCCAACCTTTAAAGAATTTGCAATTTCTTTTGTTACCGGAAGGGTGATTGGAATACTCCAAATAGCTCCGTTTGCTAAACGTAAATTGTGAACAACACTCTCGTAATCTGCTTTTCCGAGAAATCCTGTTAAAGGACTATAGGCACCATTCGCTAATAGCTCTAAATCGGATAATCCAGTTTTGTCTAATGTAACTTCAGTTTGGATAGATGTGTAATCAAAGCTTTCATCAATACGGTTTACGAGTTTTCCCCCATGTGCAATACTTTCTGTCATTTTAAATCACTCCTTAGGATTTAGTGGGTCTTGTGTGAAGACCGCATTCTGTTTTTTGGATATCTTTCCACCGTCCAGCTCGATGATCTTCTCCCGGTTTAACAGGGAAGGTACACGGTTGACAGCCGATACTAGGATAATTTTGATCATGGAGGGCGTTATAAGGTAAGTCATTCTCCTTAATGTAATCCCAGATATCCTCCCAGCTCCAGTGAATAAGAGGGCAGACTTTGATAAGTTTAAACTTATCATCTTTATTTACAAATTCGGTATTGGCCCTAGTAGGAGACTGATCGCGCCTCAAACCAGATAACCAAGCTGAATTTCCAGCTAAGGCTCTTTCCAAAGGCTTATTTTTACGCAAGTAACAGCATAAATCAGGTTGCGTTTCCCATAGTTTTTCGCCGTATTTTTCCGCTTGTTGATCGAGCGTCAATTCCGGTTGAACCATGTCAATTTGGAGTTCAGGATATTTTTCTTTAATTTGATTGATGACATCATAGGTTTCTTGAAAATGCACATGAGTATCTAAGAAAACGATTCTGGCATCCTTTTTAACCTTACTTATCATATCAATAAGTACAATACCCTCAGCTCCGAAACTACAGGCATAAACCAATTTGTCTCCGAAAAAATCAAACGCCCATTTAATGACATCCTGTGACCCTAAATCCTGCAATTTTTGATTGAAAAAATCATAATTTTTCTCGGTAAATGTAAAATAATCGGCTTCATTTACTTTGTTTTCCATTATGTGAAAGCCTCCTTTTTCTTTAAGAAAGTTAACGTTTAAGAGCTACCTTCACGCCATATTTTATTAGGATTAAGGTGATTCACCCTTTGATACAATATGGCGGGGAAGCCCATGCTGTGTTAAATAAATAACCGCTCTGCCGTTTTTCTTAAGAAATACTTCGCTCATTTTCAAGTGTTCGTCTTTCCAGTTTCACAGATCGATATAAACTCAATGTTCCAATCGTTGCAATAATGATCGCTGATACGATGACAACGATGTATGGATTTGGTTGTAAAAATACATGTATCAAGCTGAATGAAACAACAAGAGATAAAACAGGAGAAACCACCCAAACTTTAACTATTTTTTTTATGACATCCTTTTGCCAAATTTGAAATCCATTCTCCGAACAGCCAATACCAATAATTCCTGAAGTAGTAACCTGTGTTAAGGGAACAGGAATTCCAAATAAAGATGCGATAATGACTAATACTCCACCAGTTCCAGATACTGCCGTACCTTGAAGAAGAGAGAAGGAGGTAATTTTTTTCCCGTTGGTCTCTAAAACTTTTCCTCCCAATAGAATCGCTCCAATGGCAATAAAAAGGCCGCCAAGCCAAATTCCGGAAGAACTCTGCATTAATCCTGCACCAACTAAAGGTCCAATTGCATTAGCGACATTGTTCATTCCAGCGGAAAATGCTTCTATGAAAGCTGTTAGTATTAAAACAGTGGCAAGAACTTTTTTCCACTTTCCTGTTCCTTTCAATTGCGGCCATCTTTTTTCAACAGCGGTTATCACTTTTCCGAAAATGAAACATAAAGCAAAAGCGATGACAGGAATGATGATCCAAAACGCTAAAATGAATAGAATATTGGATACAAAGAGTGCTTGGAAGGCGACACCGACGCCAATAATCGCGCCGATTGTCACTTCACTAGTAGAGAGTGGGATACCGATAACATTCGCCAGAAACAGTGTTAAACACGATGCAATCAGTATGACAACAGCTACTTCAATAGAAAAGATGTCAGGCGGAATAATACCTTCTCCAACGGTTTTTACAACCTCGCCACCACCAACAACAGCACCAAGAAATGCACCAAAACCTGCAAGCAATAATGCTCTCTTTTTTCGTGAAATTGCACCACTGCCATATGCTGGTCCCATTGTGGCTGCTGCTCCACTTGCACCAATATTCATTGCGAAAAATAGCGCAACAATGATAGCAAGATAGGATAATATTATGTCCAACACCCCCTAATGCCCTAATGAAGTATGACAATCACCATCATCATTATAAAACATATCGATTTACTTGGTTTTAATGGTAATAAAAATACCTCTTCCTGAAAAGAGGACGACTATTCCAGAGACTTCTAAGTTCCATTGATCTCTTATACTGCAGAACGAGAGCTAATGGTACCGTAATATTACAGTCAAATCATTGGTTTACCAAGGTATTAACTATGCAAAGTTCTTTTCATTTTTGATAAAAAATATATTTTTTTGAATATTTAGAGTGTAAATTAAATACTGGTAACCGTCAATAGAAAACTAGAAAAAATAAACTATTTTTCTAATAGAAAAAGTGTGAAATTGTTTTCTTGAAAAAGAAAAGGTTGCCCCATAATATTAACGTTAATTTTATGGGGCACCACCTTCTGCTCGTTATCTTACGTTCATCTCACTAGGCTTTGGACCATTTCGTACACCACGATCTAAGTTATTAATTATCTCCATCTCGTCATCGGAAAGCTCAAAACCAAACACGTCAAAGTTTTCTTTAATACGCGATGGTGTCACAGACTTTGGAATGACGATCGAATCGTTTTGCAAATGCCAACGAATAATTACCTGTGCCCCTGTTTTATCGTGATCTCTTGCTATTCCTTGAACAATCGGGTGATTTAACACTTCGCCGCCTTGCATCAAGGGACTCCATGCTTCTAAAAAGATATCATGTTTTTTACAGAAAGTTTTCAATTCATTTTGGGCTAGGTATGGGTGGCATTCTACCTGGTTTACTGCTGGTGTCACGTCACACTCATCTAGAAGTCTCTGTAAATGCTCGATATCAAAATTACAAACGCCTATAGCTTTCACTTTTCCGTCTTTATAAAGTTTCTCCATTGCTTTATAAGTATCAACATAGTCGTCATACTCTGGTGTAGGCCAGTGAATGAGATACAAGTCTAAGTATTCTAATCCAAGACGTTCCAAGCTTTCATCAAAAGCTTTCAGTGTATTTTCATAACCCTGGTCTCCATTCCAGACTTTAGAGGTAATAAACAATTCTTCCCGTGGTACATTTGCTAAACGAATTGCCTCGCCTACGCCACGTTCATTTTTATAGATCATCGCAGTATCAATGGAACGATAGCCAACTTCGATCGCTTTCTCAACAGCAGGGGTTGCAGCTTCATCGTCTACTTGCCAAACACCAAATCCTAGTTGTGGCATTTTTAATTGATTATTTAGCGTTATAAATTTCATGGAATCGCTCCTCTGTGTTATTTAGTTTCAAGTCAGATTATACCATATTAGCATCTGTAAACTCACGTGATAGCAATTGAGCGTCCTTTATATTGGTGCAAAAAGGATGTGGAATCAATAAAGTCCGCATCATAAGGATCAAGGTTCATTCAATGGAGGTGGATTGCCTATTAAAAGAATTGTTACGGTTGTCTAAGCGAGAGTTTTTTAGTATAATGAGTGAAATAA
Source organism: Salipaludibacillus sp. CF4.18 (assembly GCF_051262595.1). Lineage (NCBI taxonomy): Bacteria > Bacillati > Bacillota > Bacilli > Caryophanales > Bacillaceae > Salipaludibacillus > Salipaludibacillus sp. CF4.18. The sequence continues at coordinate 22,277 of NZ_JBIMEV010000009.1, read as the reverse complement.
TAAACACATATAAAGTGACCTCTATGGAAGCATAGATTATAATGGTAAAAAAATCTTTTATTGTTTTAAATTCGAGGAGGAATTTAGCTATTATGACCTATTTATCAAAAATTCTGGAACATAACCAACAGTTTGTTGAAAACAAAGAATACGAGCAATATGAAACTACAAAATTTCCGGATAAAAAAATGGTTATATTGTCTTGTATGGATACGCGGTTACAAGAGTTATTACCGAAGGCTATGAATGTTAAAAATGGTGATGTGAAAATTATCAAAAATGCCGGAGCAATGGTGTCACACCCATTTGGAAGTATTATGCGAAGTATTATTATAGCTGTTTATGAATTAGAAGCTGAAGAGGTATATGTAGTGGGGCACCATGATTGTGGAATGGCCAATCTTCATGCATCTTCGCTTCTCGAAAAGTCTAAGAAACATGGGATCACCGATGAAACGGTAGAAATGTTAACTCATGCAGGTATTGATTTAAAATCATGGCTTACTGGCTTTGACAGTGTCGAAGAAAGCGTAAAAAACAGTGTTAGTAGGATTAAAAATCATCCATTAATTTCTTCAGATATTCCAGTTCACGGGTTGGTTATTGATCCAGGTACAGGTAAGTTAGAGCTCATAGTAGACGGTTTTAATTCGTCTAAAGAGTAATAGAGCTGCTAACAGTTTCATTTCATAGTAGGAATGAAATGTTATTTAAGCATTTTTATAAGAATTTATAAAATTGGCAGCTACCTTCACACCGCAAGTATCAACGGAAACGCACCCTCCTTTCGAGTAGCACCTACACGCACTACGTAGGTGCTACTCGGGGCGGTGGAAGCTGACGCTGTATTTAATAAAAGACGGCTATGCCGTTTTTCTTATAAGACAGACACAGCCAAACCATCCTGGGCATATACATAGGATATGACCGCTTAGGAGGGATGTGGGGGCATGTCCAGTATTATAATGGCAGTAGCTCAGTTTGTGAAAGAATTGCTTGTCTTTGTTTCCTTTGTAAAGAACAATGCGTTTCCTCAGCCTTTAAAGGAAAAAGACGAAAAGAAATACATTGAACTAATGAAGGAAGGCGACGCAGAAGCAAGAAATTTACTCATTGAACATAATCTCCGGTTAGTGGCGCACATCGTCAAGACATTGTGAACAAACTCCAATGTAATATTTTTGTATTCTCTGATAAAGTATATCTTAGGAAATTAAAGAGGGGGAAGTCTATAACGCAAGGGATCTTTAAAGAGTGAAGGCTAATAAATTAGGTGGAAAAAATACATATTTATAATTAAAGTTGATTATTTATAAAAAGAAACTGATGATAATAGAACTGCATCCCAATTGTTAGACACAACTAACTATTGGAGGTGCAGTTTTTTTTATGTGTTTCACTTAATTAAACTTTCTCATCGGAACACTAACAAAAATTATATCTACTACATAATCAATTTAAATAAACGGTTGAATTATCAAGTAATAGTCAGGGAGGGAAAAAGACATAATTCATAACAACTGTTTATTCAAGAGTATGAAACGTTTTTGAATCTTGGAATAGCTCCTAGAAGATAAGCGAGATTAAACGAAAATTACAAGGTATAAAGCAGAGGTGAAAAATGAGGAAAAAGAATTTCGTTTTTAAGGATGCTGAAGTCCACATGTCATCTGAATATCGTAGGAAGAAAAATAGAGATCCGAGAAAGAAAGAAAACAGGCAGTACAGTTTAGTTTTTAAGAGTATGTTATTGACTACCGCACTTTTAGGAGCGGTTTTTGCTACAGGAATAGACACTGCTTTTTCAGATGGTAATCATCCCAAAACTTCCAAAGAACATAGTTTCTCTTTGGAAGACAGAGATTCGCATCAAGGTGAAACAGCGATGATCAACAATCTTAAAATGGCAAACAAGTTAATTACAAGCGGATTAATGCAAAATCAGTTAGGCATGGATTTGATGAATAACTTAGTCAGCGGGTTAGCTTCTATCGACGCTAAATTATCCTTAGACAACGAGTTTGTGAAGTATTCTCAGCTCAGTCCTCAACTTGATAAAACCGAAAGGATTTTGGATGTAGATATAACTCCCAAAAGGTTTCCAGAATTAGAGCCTATTCGTCTAAAAGGCAAAGAGTCATTAGAAAAAGTAAAAGCACGTTTTGATGAACAAGGGTATATGTATGGCGATTTTTCTAATAGAGAAGAATTCGATGAAAAAGAGGATTCAGATGAATTATCGTCTACAGATGAAAGTGAAAAAAAGGAACCTGAATTCACCGAAAAACAAGTGAAAGATACAAAAACAACTAAAGAAGAGAAGTCGGATTCAGTTGAACCTAGCAAAGCTTCTTCTAATACGTCCGGTGGAGATTTGTCAGGAAATGAAGAAACTAATTCGACTTCTAGTGAAAAGGGGTCACCTTCTGAAAAGTCAGAACCAGATCCAAAGCCAAAAAAGCCAAAGAAGGCGGAAGCTGAACCTGAAAAAGTGACGAAAACTGCACCAGATCCAAAGCCGCAAAAGGAGGAGGAACCCGAACGTAGCAATGATGGGAAAGTAGATAGTGGTGTTTCTCAGGAAGAATTGGATGCAGCAGTAGAAGAAGCAAAAGCAAGTCGTCAGCAAGGTATTGATCAAGAAGCGGATAGGTTTGATATGGGTCCTGAAAATGAGGATGGGAAACCTGAAGAGTAGTCATTAACCACAACCAGCTATTCGATTAGCCATTCAAACCTACATTGCTAACTGTAATGAAATGATAACGATTCAAAGGGGGAATAGAAAATGAGTAAGTATTTTAGTTTAATGTTAGCTTTTGCTCTTGTGTTTAGTCTCATCCCATCTTCTATATTTGCTGAAGATAGTAACTTGGAAGATGATAATACAATTGGGACTGAGGAAGATAATTTAACAGAAGAAAGCACTGATTCGGAAGATAGCGTTCCTGATGATGGAGGTAGTAATGAAGATACGACTCCCTCGGAGGTTGAAAGTAATATTGAAGGTGAAGTAAACAACGAGGATGAAGAAACTTCAAACAACGAAGGTGAATCCGGAAAAAAAGAAGGGAAGCCATCTAGAGTTACAGATGTAATATACGAAGACGGATTTCACGTTGATGTTAGTGTTGCATCTGCTTTAGCAAAGCATAGTTACGTACCTAACTTTACTTTAGAGTTATGGACTACAGATGATGATAAAATCAGTTCAGCTCAAGCTAAACCAAATAACTATAATGAAGAAGATTCAGAGTACAACTTAGTGTTAGAACATCCAGGTTATTCACCTGATGATGAATTTGCTATCTTATTAAGAGATGCAGATGGTGTTGTAAGTCATATCGACTTTACTAACACAGAAATATTAGATGAAGAAGAAGGTGAAGTAGAAATCTCTCAATACGAACTAACAAATGGTACACATTTCATTTATACGGTAGAGCAATTAAACTACCTAGAGTCAGAAGCACTTGAGTATGAAGAGGAAGAGGGCGTAGATTTCGACAGACCCGAAACAATCAGGGGTTCTGAAGGACATCCTGTACAATCAAGTCTTGAATTTAACGAAGGGTTACTAGCCCTCCACGTTTCAGACGGTAGTGGTAACTCAGCTAGTAACTCAGATCTAGAAATCACTTTAGAAAACAGACAAGGTTCATTTGAAGCAACAACAAATGGAAGTGGTTATGTTTTTCTAGACAGATCAGATTTAACTAGTGTTTTCATGGTTGAGCCAGTAGGGAATGGTTTAGCAGGTGAAGAGTTTATTGATCAAGATATTATGACCGATACAGAACATCCAACCATCCCAGTTCATATGTTAGATTTTGAATTTGCGGTAACTGAGGAAACAAGCCATATCGCAGGTGAGATTGATTTTTCAGTAGAAACCAACTCCAACCTAGATTTAACAACATCTTGGACAAGCTTCACAGTTGTCTTAGAAGATAGTGAAGGAGAACAAATGACACGTGTCGTAAATCATGAAGATACAGTTATAGGTGGCGTAGTAGATGATACTTATGGTGTATCAGTCCAAGAAAATGATTACGCTAATGTTTCTTTATCATCGAACTCAGTTACTGTAACAGATGGAGAAGCTTCATTGAGTGCGGTTGTAGATCCTGAGTACATCTTAGAGGTTCACGATGCAGGGGATGATTACAACTTCTCAGTAATTAATGTAAGCGATATTTCCGATGATGAGTACACTGGAACAAGTAAGAACTCATTCGGTGTAAAACCAGGAGATTCTTATATGGTAGAAGATAATAACACTGGTCAGATTCATTCAGTAAATATTAACCCAGAGTCAAAAGTAACGACGTTAATACTAAGTGAAGGGGTATCATACGGTGGGACAGCAACAACGCCACACACAGGAGATACTTTTATGTATCTAATATCATTCTTTGCTTTTTCACTCGTACTACTAGGGGTTAGTGCAATCTCTATTTACAGAAAGAAAAGAATTTTACTAAATAAGAATGCAGTTGTGAGTTCTTTATTAGTTTTCGTACTTGTAGCACCACTTTTAATCCCTTACGATGGACAAGTACAAGCTTCGGGAGTAACCATAGGTGGAACACCAGGTCAATCAGGAACAGGAAGCGTTTCATCACCTTTGAATGTTTTCCAGCTGTCAGAATACATTCAATTGGCATCATTTTCATTTCAACCACCTGAAAACGAATATTTTTTAAATGAAGAATCTACCAATAAACAATTAGAGAAAACGAGAGGATTGCAACCAAACTTCTCAATTTACATTGCTCCAAGCAAGAATTCCTATGATGTAGCTATGAGAAGTGGATCGAATTTTTCGGAGTACAATAGTTCCATAGGTCGACCATTAGATGTATGGGGAACAAGTCCTTTATATGCAACGACACATACACCTATGTATGGAAGCAATGCAGAATTCCAGAGTAGGGTTATAGGCGATGCTACAAGCATTTACATCCAACAAAAGGCTAAGAGTGAAGAAGAGCGAAATTGGTTCTTATACTTCACGTCCAAGGCGTTGCATAATACTGATCCATCAAATCCAAAAACAAGAACAATAGCTGATTCTCCTAATGCTTTTGGAGATTTATTAGCGGCAGAGATAGAAGGGGGTTATTCATCAGGTAATCTAACATTATCAGCAACCGAAGCCATTGCTCTACTCATCAACGGTTATGTCGATATGTTAGAAGAGCAAAATGAATTTGTAGATATGGGTAGTCGCTATTCATCAACACAAGAATATTGGGACCAGTACAGAGAGAGGTTGCTTCTATCACTAGCTGGGTATGATTACGGAAGTGATGAATTCATGACTGAAGGTGTAACGTTCTTCACAGAAGTTGTAGCAGCCATTGGTTTACAAGATGGAGGATCTTACCTCACTCGAGATCATTCCTTCATCAGTATGGTTGAAGCAACAGATTGGTATCTTGATATACAAAAAGAAGCAAGACCTTGGAATTCTACGATTCAGGACTTAAAAGCAGAACATCAACACAAAGCAGTTGCATTAGGAGGGGCTCCATCATCTTCAGATGCTCGCACAGGGAGTTACGCCCAACATGGGGGTCTACCTTTCACCTTTAGAACAATTGCAAGAGATGGTTATATGACACCGTTAAAACCTACAACATTGAGTACACCAGTGTCTAGTAATTACAACACTAACCCTTTCGGGGGCTGGAGCTTCCAGTCTTGGAGGGATATAGATACAAGTTTCTTTGCTAGTTCTGTGCCACAGGTAACAGCCAAGCAAGTTGTGAAAGTTCTTGATGATAATGGAAAGCAGATAGATGAATTCGAAAGGGATCTTCCAGGTTACACAACATCTGCGGATAGAATTATAGAAGACTTGCAGAATGGTGATAGTATTCAAGGAAGCTATAATTTCCCTTCAAATGGTAAAGTATATAAGCTACTTGTTGACGATGCTAAATTTGAATTGCGTGATTCAAAAGATCAGGAGTCTTTACTTAAAAGCAACCTGACAGTTAATAACGGCAATTCAGATAGTTCACGTAAAGTCGAAAATAAATCACGTGCTTGGGCGATCTCCTGGGGAATAGATACTCCTCCGATAGATGACATCAATAATTACCTTGGTGGACATAATTCTTCAAATAATGCTTATAAGTACGGTAATGATGAAGATGATTATTCGAATGCAGAATTAACATTTACTTTCTACACAAAAGAATCGGATGTCACGACTTTCAATCCAAATCCTGTAGACTCTGAGCATAAAGTAGAGCAGTGGAAACTATCTAGTTACACTGATGATATGTCTGAGGGTGACACATCCCTATCAGCGTTCATGGTATATTTCCTTGCACACACATATGATGATCCAACGTTAACACCAAGTGGAAATATACCTTTTGCGTTAATCGATCCAAATACTTCAGGAGTTGATTGGGCATACAGTAGTAATGCAAAAACAGTCAAAGGAGACGATAGCGTAAAAAATATAGATGCTTATGATATAGCAGCTAATTTTAAACTTTCAGGTGATTTACTTGCGGTTAAAACGAATGATAGTATTAGTCAAAATAAACTAGCATCGTGGGTAAATGGTGATACTTTATTCGATGGTTTGATAGGTAACACTACCACAGGTCAAGGTGGAGACACTAGTACGGTTACTAAAACACACACATTTAAATATGGTGTAGATAGTCAAAACGATCCATTCAAGTATAGCGAGACCGATACTGACTCATACTCAGGCGATAATGAAATCGAAGATTTCAAAGAGATTTATGCAAATTTCAAGGACAATAACCGAGATAATTTTTCATTTACGGATATACAGTGGAAATCCGATACTGTAGTTAGTCTCTACCAAGATTCAATCTACAACAACACAACAACGTTTAATAATTATATACCAATAAACACATCTGTAGTTTCTTTCAGTGATAAAGAAGAGTCGGACGATCATTCTTATTGGAAGACGCATCAAGATGGTGCTTCTTTGCAAGTCAATCCTGAAGTTCTTATGGCTTACGATGATCAAAATGGAAACACAAATGTAACATTCGTAGCAGGTCAAGAAATGCGTGAAATTGATCCTGTGCATTATAACAAAGCGGAATTTAAAGATGTTGTTGTCACTCCAGAAATAACAGGTATGTCAGCAGCAACCGATAGCAATGCACGTCAATTAGCTTCATCGTTAGGAGCAGGCGGATCTGAAGTTATCTACAAAGGTTCAGCTACAACTAACAGTTTTGAAGTTGGTGGAGAACTAGAATTCAAGACTTATGCATTAGATATTGGAAACACAGCTTTAAAGAATACTTGGGGTAACTCAGGGTATTTTAGTAGTTCTGTAAACGACAATTTCCTTAACGAACACGGTAGCAAAAATAGCAGTGGTAAATGGGAAGTCGATTTAACTGCTGAAGGTAAGTTCTCCATTGAAGGAGACACTTACGGTGGTGAAGAAGAAGTCTTAACTGCTACAGAAAAAGATTCTTCAAACGTAGAGCATACCTTAGAAATAAGAGGTGGAAAGCTAATTGGTGTTAATGGCAGTAGAAATCTTAGTAATCTATCTTCTGATCTAGAGGAAGCTTTAGAAAGAATGAACATTGTAAATGGAGAGGTATTCAATTCATTCGAACGTAACAATGGTGCAATCCTAACGGATTCATTCATGGCGAGTGTAGGTTCGTCAATGCGTGGTGATTCTTCTCTAGCAGTTGGTAAGGGATGGTATAATGAAGATTCTGTCGTCCTAACTGTAAGAGAATTTACAACAACCTTTGATCTACCTTCTCATATGTATTCAGACAAGCTTCCAATGGAATTTGATACAATTCCTAATCTGAACACACCAATGGACATGAGTGGATTCTTCTCTAAAGGGGTAACAGGTCACTCTTACTTGAAATTACATTCAGGTAAGCTTGAAATGATATTCGACTCAGGAGATCATGATACTTTTGGTGGAGAGTACAGTATAGACTATATACTTCCAAACGTCAGTGTGATGGATAGTTTCGGACAATAAGTTTTTCTATAAAAAGACAGCCTTAGGGTTGTCTTTTTGTCTTGTATATAAAGATAAAAATGACACTTTATTTATCATAAACGGTATAGTAATGACTAATTATTGGTTAGGAGTGATTCCATGCTAAACAAAGGAGACTTTCTTTATTTCTTAATAGAATTAGATCGAAGATTATCGAATGAAAATATCCGTGGTGATATCGTTTTATTTGGAGGGTGTGTTATATCTATAGCTTTTAAGAAAAGGTATGGGATAGGGTGTCCATATAGTTTTAGAACCAAAAACGACAATAAACGCTATTGCTACAAGTATAAAAAACGATTATACTTTACAACCAAATTGGCTTAATGATGGGATAAAAACCATTCATTTAGCCATGGGTTTTGCACGATAACTATGTCTTAAAGAGTCCTTACTTTGCAATGGATGCTAAAGGCGATTTGCGAATAGCGTTAATAGCTGAGTGACCTTCTTGTTTTAGAATGAGAAATATCTTTGTTTTATCTAATGCTTTAGAAAGAGTTTAGGCACCAGTACTTCAAGAGGGAGTGAATTAAGTTGAAAAAAATTAGCGATTTAGATGTAATGAATTTGTGGCATGATTGCACTGAAATATTAAGAGAGGACATAGGTGGAGCCAGTATAAATTCTTTCAACATATTGAATCAGGTAGGATTTTATGAGTTCTTAGAACGAAATTATAGGTCTTTGCACACTGAATCGGATGGCTACTTATTGGAAGAGATCGGGATATACCTGGAGGTGAGAGGGAGGAATATTGAAGATATTAAAAATGACAAATTCAGTTAATAGGGAAGGAAGTATTTTATGATATCAAAGGAAAACTTTAACTTTATCGTTAAAAGAAAAGTACCTAGAGTTGTTTTAATTATAGCTCAAATATTAGGAATAGATAAAAAAGAAGCTTACCGTTCTTTAATATCATCACAAGCATACATAAATCTTTTAAATCCAGAATTGAATTTATGGGGGAAAAGTGATGGATATGTAGCAGATCAGTTTTTTATGGAAAGAGGTTATGATTTGAACAGGCTTCATGGTGAAGATTCTTTGGTAGGAAATGTCGACCAAGAGAAAAATAATAATATATTGGAGTTTGATGTCTTTTCTAAGGAGGATCTTATTGCTTATGTGTACATTAATTTTGGTTCACGATATATAAAAGTCAACCAGTACACAGATGATATCCTATCCAGACCAGTCCTTAAAAAAGATGAAGATGTGACAATAGAGGATATATTGAATTTTATAGCGGACAGGTGCTTCCCTAAAGAAAGAAGAAATTGTAATCAATTACTGACAGATTTAGGGTTAGAGCATTATAGTACTATAGCCATTGTTAAAAAAACGCATGGATTACAGTTTGATGACTTCACTTGGATACGTTTCAATGAGGAGGACATTGCATATGGCGATCTCAAGATCAGAGATTAGATTTTCTTCTATTGATAGAATTAGCACAAGTGTTGCAAGTAAAGGAAACCAAATAAAATGGTATAAAAATGGCTACTGGTTCAAGGCAAATGATTTTGGGTACGAAGATATAGCCGAATGGGTCGCATCTGCTGTTTTGAATTATTCTTCGTTAGATAAATCAATGTACGTTGATTATGGCTTGTGTAGTGCTACTGATGATGATTCTAAAAGACATCGAAGCTCTTATTCAAGGAATTTGATTCCTAAAGGAAGTGAATTAATAACAATACACAGATTATTAACCAAATCAAACATAAGTATTGATGTCATCGAAAATCGGAAGAAATCTACAGAGTACAAAATTAGTTTCATTATCGATAAGGTTTATACCATCACAGGTATAGATTTAACAGATTATTTACGTACCTTAATCACATTCGATGCATTTATTCTAAATGAGGATAGACATTTAGATAACATCGCCCTACTTCACAATAAAAACACAGGTTTCAGTTTATGCCCTATTTTTGATAATGGACTATCTTTATTGTCTGACACGAAAGACTATGGCTATAACAAGCCTCTATATGTAAACATAGCGAATGTGAAATCAAGACCTTTCAGCTCAGATTTTGATAAACAGATGAAAGTCTTAGGGCCTGGTTTAACAATAGATGGCGATGGGCTGATGAGGTTTCTTGATCATGAAAAAGAAACTATTGGTAGAGTATATGATTTATTGGGCTATCAAATAAAAAAATATAAAGGAACAATAGTTTTATAATTAAGGACAAGCTAGGAGGTATGATTAATGAAAGAATTGATATCTAAAGAACGATGCGTACGCCTGATAGACGAAGACCTGACATGGAAGAGATACTAGAACGTTATGGTATAGAGTTTTATGATCAATTTGAGATGTTGTTAATTAACGAGGCAAATAGATTTGATGACTGGAAAGTTCACCGTAACTTAGATACAAAGCCTATTTTCAATGATAGGTATTGAGGGACTATGTACTGTAAAAATAGTTTAAAATGATTTATCACCTAAACTCAGGCCTGAAGGACAACAAATTTTAGAGATTATAGAATAATAGTACCGATGTTATATTCCGTTTAAGTAAAAGGAGCTGGTCTCAAATGCTAGAACAAATACCAAGTATAATCACAGAAAGTGTAATCAGGCTACGTTTTCCTTGGGTAAACCCAATCAGTGCTGAGTTTTCGGATTCGGAACAGGAATATTTCTGTGAGCCTGTACCTTGGTCATTCAACAAACCGCAATTGAAGATGTTTTATGTTTTATTAGCGGAGGTAGAAGAATGGTATATAGATCGTGGCTTGCCTGTGGAAGTAAAGATATATGACCTGCGAGAAGTACAAGGTCATATATTTATCGAAGCGATATGTGACTACGAAGAAGTCTCTGACATTATTGAAAAGTATAGAACTATTTATATGGGTATTAATTGATCTTCGATTGCATGAAAAGGATCAATAGGACTTGAGGAAGGTGGGATTAAAATGGAGCTTTATTTTTTGTTCTCACTAACTGCAATATATAATAAAATTGATGATCAACCTAAAAAAATTTATCAAATGAATAAGGAGAATGATTATAATATAGAGAACAAATGAAGATAAAAAATCAACAACCATTGAATCAATTCCTATTACCCTAAATCAATTCAAGTATTTAAGCGAGATCTATCTGTTTAGCCATCCTTCATCTCCTTCCAGTGTCATCCTCAAATGTAATGCATCCCCCACTATCAACAAGAACACTCATTCCAAACGTATAAGCACCGAGCAACCGAGCAACCATTTTCCAGAGAGCGGTGTCATCCTCACTTTTTAAAATAAAATTAATCAGACGATTAATGCAATCTACATAAGGAAGACTTTAGATTTTCAACTTAGGACTTGAAAGTGAGGGGTTCTGAGTTTTTTTGTCGTGAGATGAATTACAGAATGACCCACGAGATTCAAAATTCATAAATAGGCATGGGGTCTTGACTGTTAAATTGAGCAAGATGAGCAAATTAAGTCGTTTGAAGCACATTTTATAAGTTGCCAGAGGAGATGAACAATTAGATGTAAGTAAGGTTAAGGGTGGTAAAAGTTTTTTAAGAGGGTTTATTTCAAAGACGTAATGCCAACCTTTATCTACTAAATGATAATCGAGCAACCGAGCAACCAAATGATAATGCAGAGATTTCAATTTCCATATTTAGAGAATTTTTCTTTTAGGAGAATATAATTCACATTTAATATGACAAATAGAAATGGTGATTGTAATTTGACTTGTCAGTTTATCATCACTCATATGAAATTAAAAGTGAGCGACATTTAATAACTTTTACGCACATGAATTATTAATTTCGGGTCTTGGTTTTTAAATCATGAGGAGATGGAGTAAATTGTTCAGCTGATTTTGTTTTCTGAGGCAAGATTCAAGGATTTTGACCAAGGCTAATGTTTTTCTAAGATTGCACGTGAGATGCCATATAGGTTTATCAAACTAAAAAACCTATATGGGAGGCGTTTTAAAAATGGAAGATAATACAATATTTAACTTAGAGAAATTAGTAGAGAGTTTAGAAAAAACAGCAATAGTTATTGAAGGTAACGGTAATAACGTTAAGGGAGAAAAAGAAGTTCAAAAATATTGGGTAATAGAGGTATTGAAAGGTTATAACAACATAACAGACGAAATTAATTATGCGGTGAGGCTAACAAGTTTAGCTGAGGGACAGTCGGTCATTTTTTTCAAGCAAGACCTTGAAGATACTGTTTTATCTAAAAAACTACAAAAAAAACTAGGACAAATTGGTAAAATTCGCCCTAATTATTTAAAGGTTATATCGAACTGTATAGAGGATGCAATATTTAATCAACGGGAGAAGGTAATTCAAGTCGAAGATATTAGAAGTATAGTAGCGAGTGACATAACGATTGGTGTAAGTGTAAGTTCATATTATAAAATAATGGTAGATTGCTATAAGAATAACCCACATGACTTCCCAACAAAAAGCAGTGGTATTTTTGACAAATATAAGCATAAAGGTTGTATATTGGATGATCAAGAGTTAGGTAAAGACGGTCATTACCCAATAGCAATAATAACGGGTGAATTAAGACACCTATTAGTTATCATCAGGTCTGATAATGCCTACCATGATGTCTTAAAAGATTTTATAATAATGGGGGTTATGCATGCTGATAAAGATGATGGGAAGCTTTCCAAAGTTCGTAATTACGGTAAGAGTAAAAACGGAAAAAAGGCCACTGTCTTTATTTTTGACATTAATTTATCACTATCAGAAGGAGGTAAATAATGCCAAAGAGATTAAAATCCTCAGATCCTTTAGCAACACTCGGAGGTAAGTCACAAATAATTGAAATTATTTGCGAAATAATAGAGGGTGCAATAGAAGAATACGAATTAGTTGGAGCGGCAGATTACTTTATGGGAGGGTGTAGGTTATTCCTACACCTTGATCCAGAGAGAGAGTTGGATTTTAAGTTAGCAAATGAGATTGATATAGGGGTCATCAACCTTTTCAGATGTCTTCAAGACCCATATGAAACAGACGAATTAATAGAAGCAATTTGGTTGATGGCAGATTACTATACTTCAGAAGAGGAATTTAACGATGCAAATATTGCGCGACTAAATGAAGAGACACCTCAAGTGGAATCAGCAGCATTAACTTATATTGTATCTAAATACAGCCGAGCGGCCGACAGACAAATATTTTGTTTGACTAATACTTTTAATGGTATCCCTCCTAAGAGTCTGGATAAATTGTATCATTTAGAAGAAATACTTGACGAGGTTGATATTACCTGCGGAGATTACAAAGAACAATTCTACAAACACACTCATCGTGACGATATAATAAGTTGGTTTGATCCTCCCTATGTTAAAACAGAAAAAACGAAAGGTGGTCAAACGGAGCAAACAAAAGAAACCTATGGTTACTTGCACCCTTTTACATTAGAAGACCAAAAAACTTTGATAGATAATTTATTAACTACGAACAATAAAGTTATCTTAAGTGGTTATGACAATGATTTGTATAAAGCTCTCAATAAAAAGAATGGATTTTACAAACACTTTATTGGATTGGTCACCATTCCAAGTTCAGTCAGTGGTAGAAAGGAAAAAGAGTACATATGGGTAAACTTCGAGATACCTGAATGGCTACTTCCAGAAGAACCACATGATGATGAGTTGTAATATGTGTTAGACCCTCTTTTCTATAGGAGGGTCATTTTCTTATTGTACTTTTGTAGATTTATGTTCATCCATCGCCACTTGGTATTAAACAATGATAAGCAGTTGTACCGGAAGCAAGAGTTTCATTTCTTTATCCACTTAAAGTAGTTTGGGTATTTTTGGATATCACATAAATATAAGTGTCGTATAATATTCATGTATTTTATGTCGTTTAAATGCTTTGTAGTGGCGTCTAATACTAGGGGGTTATTCCTGTCCTATGGGGAGTATTTCATTGATGACAAGTCTAGTGAATCGCCTTACGTTTCGAGTTGGTTTATGTTGTCTAAAACGTTGTTATATCAATGTTAAATCAGTGGAAAATAATTAAGTATTTTTTAGAAATTGAGTATTATTACCTATGGAAATACGGTATAATTTAACTAATAAGTAGTTAGGATTTTATAAAAAATATGGTTTAAATACCAAACAGGGACAGGTGAATATGTATGTATAAAAATTAGTTGTTGAATTTAAGCTACTTTTATTCGGAAGCATGAGGGGGTGAATGTAAAATGGCAAAATACGCTTACATTGCAATAAGTAAGTATCAATCACTAACGTTTTTCAAGGGACTAGCACAAGATGCAGACGAGATCTTTTTCGACTTGATAGACAGCTCAGGAAGATGTGACTTCAGCCAGTATTACAGGCTCTTAAAACTTGTTAAACAAGGCGATACAGTGGTCTTGCATAGCTTATTTAACATCAGTAGTAACATTCAAGAGATGTATGACTTTTTAAAGTATGCAAGAGATGAAGTTCTGAACTTGATATTGTTAGACAAGACGTACGATGAAGAATTATTTCTTAGCGAAGAGGGGTTCCATTCTTTAGAAACACTATTGGAATTTGAAGATGTTTTTCAGAAAGATAACAATTGGTCGAGACGAGTAGGTCGCCCTTCGACATACCCAGAGAACTTCTACCTAGTTTTCATAAAGTACAAGTCTGGAAGTTTAAAGGCAAAAGAAGCAGCAGAAGAGCTGAATATTCCATTGTACAAGTTCTACAACAATGTAAAGGAATTCTCTTAATAAAGTTGATTCTTTAGGAGAAGCAAGATGTAAGGAGGAGGATAATGATGATCACATTCAGTGTTAATTATTCATTTGAGGAATTAAATGCTAGTAGTTTTAAAGCGTTGGAGAACGCTAATTTTTCTAACGATAATACAAGACGTTGGTTATCAGAGGCATTCGTCAAAGATTTAGAAGGAAAGACCCACGATACTATCAACCTTCAGGCATATGCTTATACTTGCAGTGTTAATGAAGAGAAGAGAATGGGGAAAAGAGACTTAAGCATTTTAAATAACTCAGATTTTGAAGCAGGTTATAAGGGCGTTTCAGAGGCAGTATTTTTCACCAAAGATACTATTGATAAAGTAGTGTTTGAGCTAGATTATGACTTTGATTTCAACAGGTTGGTAGTAGAGTTCGGACATCTACAAGATGAATTTTTTATATATGAAGGTGTAGATATTAGAAAAGTCTTGATAGTTGCTCTAACGGGGTCTGAATATATGATCAAAAAATTAAAGGGTTTGGTGGAGGAGCATAATCTATTTGATTTCATTCAAGAATTTTTATCAAATCCAAAGGTTATGGAGTACCTACAAATAAATTACAGTCAGCATGGATCGTATCAGACTGTTCAAGAGCCTGATCTTGAAAGTTTCTCTTTCAGCAGGCAATAAAAAATTGGAGGTTTTATATATGGGAAATAATCAGATTGACTTAAACAATGATGCAATTAATTTAGAGCAATATGAAGTAGACAAGTATTTGCTTGAAGATGATATTGAACTGACGGACAGTGAAGTAGCTGAACATTGGCGAATTCCGTGGAAGCCAATCGAAGATGAAGATAGTACGGATGTCGCTATTAAAAATTATTGGAACGAAAAGCAGAGGTATTTAGCAAGAATGCGAAAAAGTAAGAAGAGGCTCTTAGGCGGGGTGTTCCATACATTTTCTGATGGGTGTTCTTTTCTTGTAGATCGAAATGCAGGTGAAATTTATCGATATAATAATAATAAATACTTTTATGAAATAAGGGAAGGGAGTATTTATTTAATAGAGTATAATTCCAACAATGTAAGGTTAGTATACGGTGACGGAGAATTCTCTACATCCGAGACATATTGGTTGAGAAACAATAAAAAGGAGGTAAGTAAAAATAACTGCAGAGGTTTTCATTTGCCTAAGGGTAATATAAGGCAAAATAATATATATCTTAAAGACCATCAAATTATGGCAGTCTTGTTCTGGGGACAAAAAATAATTGAAAATGCAATTGATGGAAAGGATTACGACATTAATCATAGAAACTTAGATAATGATGATAATCGACCTGAAAACTTAGAATTAGTTACTAAAAAAGAAAACAGACAACATGCAACTTTAATGCGGAAAATAAGAGCAGAAAAGTATAACAATATGTAATGTAAGGTGGTAAAGCAACAATGTTTAGTTGCAGGAGAGTACTATATGGATGCAAGGAAGCGAGGTGCCAATCGACACCTCGCTATTTTTCTGTCCTCATACTCATACCAAGCCAAAGGCAGGTATCAAAGAAAACGTCACTTTAATCCCTGTATGTGAGTGATTTATCGAGTTCTAACCAAAGTATGATTTTTCTGTAGACAAACAGGAGAGATGAAATGTCTGTGGGGTATAGGCTTTATAGGGTGAGTATAAGTAGAATATATTATAACGCCCCCGTTACGAAATAAGAAAAAAGTTTCCTAGCGTTACAAGGTAGGATCAAATCTTGTAGCGCGTATGTTTCATAGCTATAAAATTAAAGAATAAGCGTTACAAAAATCATTGGAATCCTTAGATTTAGTAACGTATCCGTTGCCAAGCCAGAAAAACAGGCATCAGCTGTTACAAGAAATGTCTGTAGTTCAAGAATCAGTAACGTCCCTGTGACAAAACTAAAAAGACACCGATTAGGTGTTACATTTCAAGCTCAAACTTCAAGATAGCTTCTTTCTGGAAACTGAGAGCAGCGTATTAATTATCTGATAGTTGAGGATATAAAACCTATAATAATTTATTTTGCTTACTTAACCTCACTTCCAAGGGAATTAGCTGATATCACTACTATTAATCTCTACGCGTTAAACAATTCAGAGATAGTTATATTAACTTGCTTAAACATAAGTTGATCTTAGTCTAGTTCCAAAAGCAATCTCCCACAGTTCTTCTTCCTTCATTGAAACAACCATTTAATAGCCAGTAGCATAGAGTATCGATGGGAATTATCAACATCAGACAAGCTAAATTCTATCACGCACAAGTATCCATTTTTGCAATTGAAACAAGACAATAAATATGTTTATTAGGGTATAGGTTGAGGATTTTCCTTAGTAAAAAGCATAACCTTTCTCTATTTAGATGATTTTACGCTTGTACTTCTAAGGTTTCACAATAAAACAAATAATAAGTAATTATAATCCTAAGTACTTGTTGTAATAATCCCTAAGTATGTGTTGAAGGTAGTTCATAATGTTTGTTTTTGGTGTTCTCATAAGACTTTACTCAAAGAAACGCAACAGTGTAGTCAAAAAATAGAAAGGAATGATTATCATGGATTTAGAGGAAATACTAGAAGCAGCGTTTACACGAGTCTTTTCAAAGTATGGAGAGAAAAAGGAGAATTATAGTGAAGAAGATAAAGATCTATGGCTGCAAAGATTGAATGGAATGGAAGAAATACTTTTATACGTGAAGATATCTGATAAAGATTGGTTTTTGAATCGTACTAGAAAGCCAAAAAGCCAAATGAGCGATTCAGCATATCGAACGTCTAAACATCGATTTAAAAAGGAAATGTTATCAAAAATAGGCGAGGATATCTTTGACAATATTAGCAATAGCACTTCTGCAGATGAAGTAAAACGCATAATAGAGTTGTTTAGAACGAGGTCTGGCTTTCGTAATATTAAGAGAGCGTTTCTAATGGACTTGTATAATGAGTCTATTTCAGAATGTGGTGATGCTGAATTAACTTCGGACCAGAAATTTGAAAGAATCATCAATGTAAGGGATAAAACTAACTCGAGCTATGGCAAGCGCGATAGTCTTAAACTCAATTTTATTGAAAGTTTTAGAGTTTTTGATGATCCATGCTTTTCATATACAAAACAAGCGGCAAATCTATTTGCTGATAGAGAATTTAACTTTGACGAACTATTTGTAGCAATCAAAATAGATTTAGACAGTTTCAATAAAAACCGATAGGAGGTGCCTTTAATAATGAAAATTTTAATGGAGCTAGAGAAAGCAGTTCATGAAACTCAAGAAAACTTAAAAATCGTGGTTGATGAAGAGGCAAGAGCCTTAGAACATCAAAAATTCAATGCATTAATGGAGATTGTCACTTACGTTAATTCATTAAGCTGGCTTAAGCAGAAAAATGCAAAGGAAAAACTACGATTTCTTCTAAAAACAAAATTCGATAAGGATAATGCAGCTGTCGAGTTCAATACGACTAAGAACGCAATAGAAGTCTCTCTTAGTCGTTCTCAAAAAATATTATCTAAGAGAATAGGTAATGATACGATTCGTCTAATATTAGCTGGAAAGGTAGACCAGGCAATGGCAAAGCTCAGGGAATCTACTAACCAAGGTGGACAAAATAATGAATTAATTCTAAATGGGGTATTTGAGTTTTTACCCAAATCAGAAAAGGGCGCATTCTTAATAGAAGAATGTGGGAGAGAATTGTACCTCCTCGGCAGATTGTCTCGTTTTAACATAAAGAAAAATATTGGATTAGTAAATCAGAAAAAATTAGCTCACGTCTTATATATCATGAGTAGGTCCGATGAAAGAACAGCTGATATCAAAGAAACGCTTACAAGTTTCTTGGAAGGAGATTTTGCAGACGTTGAAGGTTCTCAAATATCTGTCAAAGATCAAGTCGGTATGGTGTTCGAGACTCTAGAGGAGCAAAATCTATTTAGTTAAAAGTGAAGTTTACGCATAATCGAAAGTAAATCATATTCATTAATGTAGCTTGATTATGAAACTTACTGGCAGTATTATCCCTCATGCTATTCTCATCGCAAATTTAGGACAGATTGCGGTGGAGTAGTTACATATAATTTTATAAAGCAAAACCTTATGTCATATTTTGTTTGTTTATGTCAGTTTTTATGTTATATTATACAAAACAATACTTTTGGAATAAAATTATTGCACATATTGAAATGATAATAGCAAAGCTATGGAAACATAGTGACGCAAAGCTATAGGGGCTAAAGCAAAAGCAAAGTCAGCCAGTTACCGTTTCAGGACAACACATCCTGTGTCATTCGGGGTGTGCTTTTTTGTTTAAATATGGAAGAGGGGATGGTGCCCATGAGAAAGAGTACAAGGCAAAAATGGCAAAAAGAAATTATCTTTACTGGTCAAAATCGAATCTTAGAAATGCTTGCCAACAACATCCGGATTTCCCCTATACTTGAAGAATTGGTGATTATGTTAGAAGAACAGATATCTGGTTCGATAGGCTCTATCCTTCTTTTAAACAGGAAACAAGGTGTGCTAAACCACGGTGTTGGACCAAATCTTCCAAAGAAGTACATAAAGTTTATTGAAACTATTCAAGTGGGACCAAAAGAAGGCTCTTGTGGGACTGCTGCCTTTCGGAAAGAAACTGTCATTGTTTCGAGCATAAAAACTAGTCCTTTATGGGAGAACTATAAAATAGTAGCTTTAGAAAGTGGACTTAAAGCATGTTGGTCGCTTCCCATCTTCACGCCAAATAAGAAAATGGTGGGGACATTTGCCATTTACTTTTCAGCTAGGAGAAGTCCAGATTCAATGGATATGAAAAGGCTTGAGCCCTTCGTTCGTTTGGCCGGGATTGTTATTGATTATAAAAGCCCCGAGATAGAAGAAATCAGTCATGTAGATCCTGTGACGGGGTTACCTAATTCCACTCAACTTAAAAGCAACTTAAAAGATTTATTGTATCAATCTATGGAAAAGCAATCTTGTTTAGCTGTTGTGTTCTTAGATGTTGATCGTTTTAGTGTCATTAACAGTATCGGAGGCTATGAATTCGGAGATTTTGTATTGAAAGATATAGCCAAAAGAATATCTCACTGTTTAGGTGAAAATTGTACTATAGGTCGTTGGAATAGCGATAAATTCATTTGTGTCATTCCTTTTCAAACACAAAGAGACATACATACGTTTATTGACAAAGCATTGGATAGCTTAACTAGTCCATTTAAAGCAGAAAACCACGAATTTCTGGTCACACTCAGTATCGGTATAAGTTGTTACCCTGATGATGGTGTGTATGTTGATTCATTGGTGAAAAATGCTGAGATTGCTATGAAAAGGGCCAAAAGCAAAGGAGAAAGCTCAATTGTATTTTATAAGCCTTCTATTAACACGGATCTATCTAAACAACTAATTATAAAAAATGAACTTCGCCAGGCGGTTAAATTGAATGAATTTGTCTTATATTATCAGCCACAGGTTGATTTAATTAATAATGAAATTATTGGCTTGGAAGCTCTTATTAGGTGGGAGCATCAAACTTTGGGGACAATACCTCCAAATGACTTTATTAACATAGCAGAAGAAACAGGGTTAATCAATCCAATTGGAGAATGGGTTTTACGAAGAGCTTGTGAAGATGTGAGAGCGTTATCATCTCAAGGGTATCCGAGTTTTCGATTATCAGTTAACATCTCGGGTATTCAATTTCGTCAGCCAGATTTAGTAGAAAGTATTCGAGATATCATTACTGATACAGGGATAAACCCAACAAATTTAGTTCTAGAGGTAACGGAAAGTACGCTCGTAGATAATATAGATTTTACCGATCATCAATTAGATAATTTGAAATCCTTAGGGGTTCATATTGCTCTAGACGACTTTGGCACTTTATATTCTTCGATTAACTATCTAAAGTATTTACCAATGGACATCATGAAGATTGACCGATCTTTTGTTCAATATATTGAATCTGAGAAGAAAGACTTAGAAATATTAAAAACAATTATTCAATTAGGGAAAAATTTAAACCTTAAAGTTTTGGCTGAAGGAATTGAAACGAACGAGCAGCTATCTAAACTCAAAGAGCTAGGTTGTGAGGAAGGGCAAGGGTACCTCTTTAGTCGACCATTACCTATAAAAGAACTGAAAAAAGTATTAAGAGGTTACTTAAATAACGTATAACTGTATACCATTGAATGTCATTAAATAACCCGAATATTTAAAGGGAGGTAAGAGGGGATGGGCTCAAAGCTACAGTCCGAAAAATTTAAACCGTTATACATGGGCAATGAAAATAAATTGTCAAGCCAGGATAAAGATGTAATATCGGAACATTTAAATGAATTGTACCATAAAGAAAAATATGTTAACCTCCTATCTGTTCCAAAATGGATTTTTTATATCGTTGATGGGTATTGTAAAATGACAATCCAAGACCTCGAACATACATTAAATTTCTTAAAGGGTAATCAAACTCACGTACTGCTGATTAATAAGGATAAATTAAATGATACTCTTTTACCTTACTTGTCAATGCCAGTTAACGGAATGACCTCACTCCCTTATATTAAGAGAAATCCTAAGATTGTAATGCAAACAATATTAGATAAAGGCTTATTTTTAGATCCTGATTTTCATAGAGTAGTTGCTTTAGAAATGGACCGTATAAATGGAAAAAAACCTATAATAAGGCTGATCCTAAAGAAAGAAAAAGTGACTTGGTTATTATCGGAAAAGGAACAAAATATTCTACAGCTCATTCTAGATGGACTCAATAATGGAAAAATTGCTAAAGAGTTACATTTCGCACCTTCTACAGTAAATACAGCAATATTTAAGATACTAAAAAAAATAGAGGCTAATGATCGTACAGAGGCATTGGTTAAAGCAATTAGGAATAGGTGGGTAATTGTGCAACGTTAGCATTTAACATTGTTGAGTATGATACATAGAATGCTATTTAAACTATCAGATAGTATATAAGATACATTTTGTGGTATATGTTCAGTAATAGATCATTATACCGATTTAGGGAAGGAGAGAATGTAGTATAGAGTAGACTCTAGTATCAAAAAAATGATGCAGTTATCTGATCTGACTATCGAATAATTAAAAGATTATATGTTGGAGAAGTAGAGAGTTACCAGGATTTGAGAGAGGGGGAGGAGAGCGAAATGATTGAAACGTTGGTGCTGGAAAAACGAAGTATGGAGTTGAACGGGGAAAAGAACTCGGAATATTATAAAGAGATAAATTACGTGATTAGCATATTAAAGATACAGAACGAGAGTGAAAACAAAGAAATTATAATTAAAGTAAGACAAAACAGCGGAACCTATGGATAGCGATAGCATTAGAATATTTATTGCAAAGCAAGTAATAAACCCAAGTTAGTAGACTTACATGGGATAGTTAATGGTTGGGTTCAATTATCAAGTGAAATTTTTAAAATTATTGTTCAGTGCACACAATGTTTGGAGAGCCTTTGTATCGAAGGCTCTTTT